>NZ_LTCC01000009.1:0-68835 GCF_002894025.1 Moraxella sp. RCAD0137 | reverse complement strand
TTTAGAAGGAGTTGTAATTTTTCAAAAAAGATTGAAAACCATTTTAAAGCTTTCGACTTAACCTTTTTTTACATCAATAATGGCTTCATTTAATGTCAGCATACTTTTTGAAACACCACCAAATTGTGTTATTTGAACGCATTAGCCAATATATTGCCGATGAAAACCGCCGTGATGATTTTTGCCGTGCGATTATTTCCAAATTGACAGATTTTAGTTTTGAGCAGATTTTCGCGCAAAAATTTGATTTTTTCGCCACCATTTTTGAATATTTGATTAAAGACTACAACAGCAATTCAGGCGGTAAATATGCTGAATATTACACGCCCCATGCGGTTGCTCGGATTATGGCGGATATTTTGGTTCCCGAAAGTCAGCGTGGCACAATCCGCAGTGTGGATGTGTATGACCCATCGGCAGGTTCTGGTACGCTACTCATGAATGTGGCTCATGCGATTGGCGAAGATAAATGTATGATTTATACGCAGGATATTTCGCAAAAATCGTCAAATTTATTGCGTTTGAATTTGATTTTGAATAATTTGGTGCATTCTTTGAATAATGTGATTCAGGGCAATACGATTTTGTCGCCTTATCATAAAGATCATTCAGGACAGCTCAAAAAATTTGATTTTATTGTGTCTAATCCGCCGTTTAAACTCGATTTTAGCGATTTTCGCGACCAGTTAGACAGTAAGGAAAATAACGCGCGTTTTTTTGCGGGCATTCCGAATGTGCCGAAAGCCAAAAAAGAAAGTATGGCGATTTATCAGCTGTTTATTCAGCATATTTTGTTTAGCTTGAAAGAAAACGGTAAAGCGGCGATTGTGTTGCCGACTGGTTTTATTACGGCTCAATCGGGGATTGATAAAAAAATCCGTGAGCATTTGGTGGAAAATAAGATGCTGGCTGGTGTGGTGTCTATGCCGTCTAATATTTTTGCGACCACAGGAACGAACGTTTCTATTTTATTTATCGATAAAAGCAATCAAGGCGATGTGATGCTCATTGATGCGTCTAATTTGGGCGAAAAAATCAAAGACGGTAAAAATCAAAAAACGGTTTTAACCACAGACGAAGAACGTAAAATTTGTGATACGTTTACCCAAAAACAAGCTGTTGAAGATTTTAGCGTGGTGGTCAGCTACGATGAAATTAAAGCGAAAAATTACAGCTTGTCGGCAGGGCAATATTTTGATGTGAAAATTGATTATGTCGCGATTTCTGCTGATGAATTTGAACAAAAAATGGCGGATTTTTCAGCGAATTTAGATGATTTATTTGCGCAATCAGCAGTGCTAGAGCGTGATATTAAAGCAAAACTGGCAACTTTGAAATTCAACAACCATCAATAGAAATTTATCATGAATAACATAAGCCTTGATGATATCCGTCTGTTTGTGGCTGTGGTGCAAGCAGGCAGTCTGAGTGCTGCATCCGAGCTGACCGATATTCCTGTATCTCGACTCAGTCGCAGGCTCACCCAACTAGAAAAAACACTCGGTACGCAGCTACTCAATCGTGGCAAAAAAGGCGTGAGCCTCAATGAACTTGGTGAGCATTTTTTTACTCATGCCCAAAATATGCTCGAACAAGCCGATGCCGCCATCCAAAGCATCCAAAACGGTCTGAACAAACCCAGCGGCCTACTGCGCATCTCTGCACCTGTCGATGTCGCGCACCGCTATGTCATTCCCTATCTCAATGACTATCTGACTGAGTATCCTGATGTGATGATCGACATCAATCTTAGCCAACAAAAAGTTAATATGATCCAAGATGGCATCGACATCGCCATCCGCGTCGGCTCAATTGAAAATGACAATGTTGTCGCCAAACGATGGCTGGATATGCAATTTGGCATTTTTGCCACCCAAAGCTATCTTGACACCTATGGCGTGCCAACCAACCCAAACGACCTATACGATCACCGTATCATCGCACAGACACTAAGCTTACCTTGGCAGTTTCAAAAAGATGATCAGCTCATCAAAATTAATCCCCATCCATTTATCGGCTGTAATGACTTTACCGCTGTCGATCCTTTGATCGCACAAGGGCTTGGCATCGGCAAGATGACCTTTGAGAGCGCCCGACATCACCCACAGTTGGTGCGCGTGCTGACAGATTGGGAAATGGGCAGTAAAACAATTTCCATGCTGTATTACAAAAACCGCGGCGGCATTCCAGCGGTGCGCAGTTTTATTGATTGGTATTTTAATTTGTTTAATTAAATCTCTTTTCTTACTTTGGAAAATTAAAGTTATACGCCCAAGTCATCAAATTCGCTTGACCGGCTATGATAGCAGTCGTATAGTTTGGCGATACTCAAAAATAACAATAACAACCAATGCAAACACCAGAATATATCGAAAAACCACCCAATTGGACAGCGGATGAGCGGCCTGCCCTGCCCGGGTCGCCCGCCAGCATCACTCATGCCCGTCCGATCGCCATCTTGTATTTTATCATCGGGATGTTTGTGACCATCTCAGGTGGCATGGGTAATGGCTTTACCACTGCCAATTTACCCTATCTACAAGGCGAATACGGTCTGACGACAACGCAAGCAGCTTGGTTTCCCGCTGTTTATGTCATCGGCAGTATAAGCTCAAGCATTCTTGCTTATAAAGCACGGCAGCAACAAGGCATCCGCTGGTTCACCGAAGTGTCACTGTTTGCGTTTTTGGTAGTGACAGGGTTACATCTACTCACCCATAGCTATGAATTGGCGCTACTCGTGCGTGGTCTAAGTGGGTTTGCCGGTGGTACGCTCTCGACGCTTGGGCTGTTTTATATCATGCAAGGCGTCAAAAAACAGTATAAACTGCATTCGCTATACTTTGCGATGGCAGCAGGTCAGCTTGGCGTGCCACTGGCTTGGGTCATCTCGCCGTATCTGCTGTCAGCGGATAACTGGGGTCGACTATATAGCTTTGAATTCGGGTTGACGCTGTGCTGCTTTGCGATGGTGATGATGCTCAAGCTGCCCCGTGGCGTACGCATACGTGTGTTCAATCAAGGCGACATCGTAGCATTTGTTTTACTGACCGCAGGTTTTGGTGCTTTGGCAGGTGTACTGGTACAAGGTCCGATCGTCTGGTGGCAAAATGACCCAACACTTGCCTACTGGCTAATCTTCGGCTTTGGCGCGCTGATGTTGGCATTTTTTATTGAGCATCATCGTCGCCTGCCTTTGGTGGATACCCGCTGGCTGACGACGATTGGTTTGTTGCGATTTTTGATGGCATCGATTTTGCTGAGATTTTTGATGGCGGAGCAATCTTGGGCGACGGTGAATTTTCTGCGTAATATGGGTATGAGCAGCGATCAGTTTGTCGGCTTATATGCCATCATCGTCGCTGGTACTTTTGTTGGTGGTATGGTCAGTGCAATGACCTTTTCGCCAAAGACTGTATTCATACAGCTGCTTGGTGCGGGTGTATTGATCGCGATTGCCAGTTATTTTGATACCAATTTGACCAGTGATGTGCGACCACAGAATTTTTATATCAGTCAGTTCCTCATCGGCTGTGCTGGCGGTATGTTTATCGGTCCGATGCTGTTGGTCGGCTTTGTCAAAGCGATGCTAAAAAGCCCCAACCACATTGCCATGCTGATCATCTTATTCACCGCCAGTCAAAACTTCGGTGGTTTGCTTGGCTCATCATTTTATTCAACATATCAGCAGCAACAATTTCAGGTACATCGTCAAGCAATACTTAATGATATACCATCGACAGATCCGCAGTCCACGCTCAGACTTGCCCAGTATCAAGCAAGCTATCGTCCTGTACTCACCGACAGCACTCAGACAAGCCAGCAAGCCACCTTAACTCTCAATCAAGCCATTAACCGTGAAGCAACCGTTCTTGCCTTTAGCGATGCGATTCGCTTCAATTTTTATTTAGCATTAGTAGGCATTATTTGGGGCATCGTTCAGATGTTCATTGTCAAGCGATATTTAAAGAAAAATCCCTTACCTATCGGTCAAAAATAACAATAAATTTGGAGAAATACATGAGCCAAGATCAGCAAAATACCGACAGCAATATTGATGCCACGAACAAGGAAGATGTCATCCAAAAACCCACTGCTGAGACGTCCAAACTCATCGTCGCAAAAAAATCGACGATCTTTATCATGTCTTTGGTGTTTTTGCTTGGTGTGGCGATTATTTTATGGGTATGGAAAATCCCACCTTTTGTCTCAAACAGTGAGCAAACAGACAATGCTTATATACGAGGAAATTCCACCATTTTATCATCGCAAATCAATGGCTATGTTGATGAAGTGTTGGTCAAGGATTTTGACACCGTCAAGGCAGGTCAAGTATTGATGCGTATCAACACTGCCAATTACGACCAGCAAGTCATACAGGCTGAATCAAGCATCACCCAAGCCCAAACCAATCTGAATAATCAGCAGCAAGTCATTGAGCAACGCAAAGCTGACATCAAGGTCGCCAATGCACAGATTAAACAAGCACAAACCCAATATGAGCTAGCCCATACCCAGCTTGATCGTTTGTTAAAGCTCGTCGATATCGGTGCTGTCTCACAAGCTGAAATCGATAATGCTCGTGCCAGTGTCCGCTCTAGTGAAGCTGCGATTAATCAAGCCAAAGCATCTGCCGATGCCGCAATACAAGCCTTAAAGACTGCAGAAGTTGCTCGCACAGGACTTGAGGCACAAGTAAAGAGTGCCGCCGCATCTGCCACTCAAGCCAAAACCTATCGTCAGTACAGCGAAGTGGTAGCGCCGATCTCGGGACAGCTTGGGCAAGTTGGCGTGCGTAATGGACAATATGTCAGCACCGGCACACAGCTTATGTATATCATTCCAAAAGACACTTGGGTGATCGCTAATTTTAAAGAAACACAGCTTAAGCACATTCACATCGGTCAGCCAGCGACTTTTAGCGTAGATGCTTTGGACGGTGCGACTTTCACAGGCGTCGTGAACAGCATCTCGCCTGCCACAGGCTCTGAATTTAGCGTCATCAAGACCGACAATGCCACAGGCAACTTCACCAAAGTCGTCCAGCGCATCTCGGTACGCATCGATATCATGCCCGATCAGCCCAATCTCGATCAGCTTAGACCAGGGATGTCAGTCATCGCCAAAGTTAATACCCAACCTCTAAATGTAGAAAAACAGGCATCAAAGTAGCGAAGCAGTAGAAAATCCACCAAAAATTGCGTATAATACCCAGTTATTTTTTCTGAATTTTGTTTAATTTTTATCCAAGTTGGATCAATTTTTAAAGGTGCATTATGGCAGGTCATAGTAAATGGGCGAACATCAAACATCGTAAAGCCAAGCAAGACGCCGCAAAAGGCAAGATTTTTACCAAAATCATCCGCGAAATCGTCTCAGCATCCAAAGGCGGTGATCCAGACCCAAACAACAACCCACGCCTGCGTGCGGTACTCGAAAAAGCCAATGCTGCCAACATGACCAAAGATGTCATCAAGCGCGCCATTGAACGTGGTCAAGGCGGTGGTGAAGGCGATAACGTCCAAGAAATCACCTACGAAGGCTATGGCGTCGGCGGCGTGGCGGTCATCGTTGAGACCATGACGGACAATGTCAACCGCACGGTTGGTGAAGTGCGTCATGCCTTTAGCAAACACGGTGGCAACCTAGGCACATCAGGCTCGGTCGCTTATCTATTTAGCAAGCGTGGCGAGATCGTATTTAATGATCTTAGCTTAGAAGACAGCGTGATGGAAGTCGCCCTAGAAGCAGGCGCTGATGATATTGAGAATGATGGTGAGAGCCTACTGGTCATCACAAGTCCAGCTGCCTTTGGTGCGGTGGTCGATGCCCTACTGGCAGCAGAGCTAAAGCCTGACAATATGGAAGTCACCATGTCGCCAAGCACCACTGCTGATATTGATAACATCGATGACGCCCAAAAAGTGCTGAAGATGATTGATATGCTAGAAGATTTGGACGACGTCCAAGAAGTTTATACCAATGTCAATTTTAGCGATGATGTGATGGCACAGTTGGATGCTTGATTTGTCATTGAATTTATAAAGCAAATTGGATATGATAGCTGATCATCATATCCAATTTTTGTTTTAAACAAAGGAATAATAATGGCTGCAAGCACTCAAAATCAATTGACCGATATTGAATTTTTAAGAGCCTTTGTTCGGGCAAATAATGCCATTGAAGGTGTTGTTTTATCAGAAAAAGATAAACTTTTTATGGATAATATTGACCCAAAAATTGACAAGCAAGCATTCAAAGAATTGGTACTAAATCACATCAGATCAAAAAGAAGCTAAATCATGGGTTCGTCAAATTCTGATGAAGACATTGCCAAACGCTATTTTTATGGTGAAATCGGCAAAAGTGCGTTGGTAAATAAACTAGACATAAAAAACCAAATTGAGCTAGAAGAAGCAGAAGCCTATTATGTGGAAT
The DNA here is from genome assembly GCF_002894025.1 of Moraxella sp. RCAD0137. Taxonomy (NCBI): domain Bacteria; kingdom Pseudomonadati; phylum Pseudomonadota; class Gammaproteobacteria; order Moraxellales; family Moraxellaceae; genus Moraxella; species Moraxella sp. RCAD0137. The sequence continues at coordinate 62,397 of NZ_LTCC01000009.1, read as the reverse complement.
TGGCGATTGCTAACGGCTTATCCAAGCAAGCTCAAGAATTATCGCCCGACGGCTTAAAACAAATGCACAAAGAACTGTTTGGTGAGATTTATGAATGGGCTGGCGTCTATCGCACCTATGGTACTGGCAGGGGATTGCCTTTTTGTCGTCCAGAATTTATTGATCATGAGCTTAAAAAGCTATACCAACAGCTCAACAATAAACTATACCATGGCATGGCTAAAGATGAGTTTATCAGAGTTGTTGCATACTTTTTGGGTTATTTAAACGCCATACATCCTTTTATTGATGGCAATGGCAGAACCCAAAGACAATCTCTATTATTGATTTGCCAACAGTTTGATTTTACGCTAAAAATTAACCAATATCTCACCCAAAAATACTGGTATCAATCTGCCGAATTGAGTCATCAATATGGTGATGACAGTGGATTTGAAGAAATTTTGAAAAATATTATTGATTAGGAAAACCCCATGCTAACCCCCTATGTTCGTGCCATCCTACAAGCCACCGTCTATGATGCTGCTGTGCGTACACCACTTGAGCCAGCGGTGAAATTATCCAAACGCTTTAATAACGACATTCGTATCAAGCGTGAAGATTTGCAGCCTGTATTTAGCTTTAAATTGCGTGGTGCATACAACAAAATCAGCCAACTATCCGATGCCGAAAAAGCCAAAGGCGTCATCTGTGCATCCGCTGGCAACCATGCTCAAGGCGTCGCTTATTCCGCCAGCCGTCTAAATCTCAATAATCTCATCGTCATGCCGACCACCACCCCTGATATCAAGGTACAAGCGGTCAAGGCATTGGGCGGTACAGTACATCTGCATGGTGATAGCTTTGATGAAGCCAACCGCTTTGCCATCAAAAAATCCCAAACCGACGGGCTGACCTATATTGCCCCTTATGATGACGAGCTTGTCATCGCAGGTCAAGGCACAATCGGGCTTGAGCTGACCCAGCAGTGGCGTGAGATTGATTATGTATTTGTTGCGGTCGGCGGTGGCGGTCTGATGGCAGGTATTGCCGCTTATCTTGGCGATGTCGCACCACACATCAAAGTGGTCGCCGTTGAGCCTGAAGGTGCCGCTTGCCTAAAAGCCGCCCTAGCTGCAGGCGAGCGAGTACGCCTACCACAAGTCTCACTGTTTGCCGATGGTGTAGCAGTTGCACAGATTGGCGAGAAGCCTTTTGAAGTCGCCCAGATGATGAAATCGGACGGCACAGGCGCTGTCATTGAGTCTGAAATCGTGACGTGTACCAATGATGAAATCTGCGCTGCCATCAAAGATGTCTTTGAAGAAAACCGAGCCATCGTCGAGACCGCAGGGGCATTGTCCATCGCCGGCATGAAAAAATACCTAAGCACGCACGGCATCACAAACAAAAACTGCGTCGCCATCGTCTCAGGCGCGAACATGAACTTTGACCGCCTACGCTATATCGCCGAGCGTACCGAGATTGGTGAACAAAAAGAAGCGATTTTTGCGGTGCAATTACCCGAAAAAACAGGGGCGTTTTTGGACTTTTGTCGTGTGCTACAAGGTCGCAACATCACCGAATTTAACTACCGCATGGATGCCACCAACCCAAATACCGCCCATGTTTTTGTCGGTATCGGACTCAAAGAAGGTCAAAAAGAGCGTGCCATCATCAGCGATGCCCTAGCACAAGGCGGCTACATCACCCATGATCTCACTGATGATGAAGCCTCAAAAACCCACATCCGCTATCTGATTGGCGGTCATGCACGCTTGGATGATGAGCAGTTATTCCGTGTGATTTTCCCAGAACGCCCAGGGGCGCTGCTGAATTTCCTTGAAAAACTGGGTCAAGATTTTAACATCACTTTATTCCATTATCGCAATCATGGTGCTGCTGAAGGTCGTATCATGGTGGGCTTACAAGCTTCCAAGGGCAGCAGCCGCCAAATCCTAGATGCACTCACCGAAATCGGCTATGAATGCGATAATCTGACGGACAATGTGGGCTATCAGCTGTTTTTGAAGTGATATGATGACTATCATCACAGATAAATTGGCGGTCAAACACTCATGCTAGACCGCCAACTGTTAAGACAGCACGGTGCCAAAAATATCGCCGTTGACTCCACTGCATTATCAAAATCCCTATCCATCTATCTGATGCCAATTATTTTTTGTATTTTCTTGGCGATTGGTTGGTATAATAGCGATATTGGTTTTATTATTGTTGTTATCATTGCCATCATCGGTAATTTACATTGGCATTTTAAAATAAACAATCATCATGCCGATGAAGTATGGGAAACTCCTGATGGCTTTATCATCATTATTGATAATGACTATGAAGAAATTCGCTTTTGTGATATCAAAAAAGTTGAATATAAATTCCGATATTTAATAGATAATCGAAATTATATCGTTGAATTTTATTTCAAACAGCCCAATAAATTTGGTGATAAAATCTTTTTTGTAACTTGGGAAGATGCGTGCAATTATAATCAAGAATCACAAATCTTTCGGATAAAAAACCAAGCCACTCTTGATTACATCAATCGCCTGCAAGAAAAAATCAAACAGGCAAACGACAATCATATGAGCAAAGAATGAACATCCGCACCTGTCATTAAAATTGGAAACGCTAATGACTCTCACCTTTAAAAAACCCACACTGGATGACAAACAAAGCACCCTAGCCTTTGCCAACGCCTATTTATCTTATTATGATGAAACTGGCATTCATGGCGGTGCAGAATTGGCGCGCTTTGATGACAGCACTTTTAATGAATGGCTTAACTATGTTTATGCTCCTGCTGGCACTAATACTTTTGGTTATGACAAGGTCGGTGATGAGACATGGCTAATCTATCTAGAAAATACTGTGGTGGGCATCGTCAACATTCGTTATGAGCTAACTGAATTGTTATCAAAAATAGGTGGTCATATTGGCTATAGCACGCATCCAGATTTTCAAGGTCAAGGCATCGCAAAACAAGCACTGGCTCATGCCTTACAAATCTTAAAGGATAAAGGCGTTGATCGTGCCTTGCTCACTTGTAATGATCGCAATACAGGCTCTGCCAAGGTCATCGAAAGTCATGGCGGCGAGCTAGAAAACACCATAGAATCTGGCGATCAAATCATCAAGCGCTATTGGATCTCGTTATAAGGCAATCAAGCGACAATGGACATAACAAGCATCCATACCCTGCCCCATTGGTCATTTGGCGATAATCCACAAATGGCGGATGATAAAATGTGGCTAATTTTTGAAGAATTTACAGTAGTTAAAATTTTATGAACCCATCTGAACTCACCAAAGTGCGCGCCGATAAATGGCTATGGGCAGCACGGTTTTTCCGCACTCGTAGCCTAGCCAAAGAAGCCATCGAGTCTGGCAAAGTACATATGAACGGTGCCAAAATCAAGGTCAGCAAAGAGCTGCAAGTCGGCGATACGCTCACCATCCGCCAAGGTCACGCCACCCGCCTAGAAGAAAAAACCGTGGTGATAAAGGCATTATCTGAGAACCGTGGCAATGCCACCATCGCAGCCACACTGTATGATGAGACTGATGAGAGCGTGGTGCAGCGAGAGTTTTTTGCCGAGCAGCGTAAACTTTTGAACCTTGCTCGCCCTGACACCAAGCCCGACAAGAAACAACGCCGAGCACTGAATAAATTCAAACAGCAGTGGTAAAAAATCCGATAAGCCGCTGTCTCAATGATGGCTTTATCGATTGACTTGCCAAGCTTGTAGTCGCTATAATGCACTCATTTTCAACCAATCTAAGTCGCCAATGATTCACACCCATCACAATTACGACCTGTCCGCCTTGAATACCATGGCGCTCAGTGCCACAGCCGCTACCGCCATCATCATCGATGATGAATCGGTATTGCCATCATTACAACTGGCAGCGCCTTGGATGGTGTTGTCCGGCGGCAGCAATGTGCTTTTACCCCATCGCATCGAGGCGACGGTGGTGATGCCGCGCATGATGGGCAAAAAAGTCATCGCCGAAGATGCTGACAGCGTCATGCTAGAGGTGATGGCAGGTGAAAACTGGCACGATCTGGTCAGTTATTGCACTGCTCAAGGCTGGTATGGACTGGAAAACTTGGCACTGATCCCAGGCTTGGCGGGTGCTGCTCCCGTCCAAAATATCGGCGCTTATGGTGTGCAGCTAGAAGATGCACTGATATCGGTGCGCGTGTATGAATGGCAGACCGCTCGTTTTAAGACCTTGACCAAAGATCAGTGCCGGTTTGCTTATCGTCACAGCATCTTTAAAGATGATCCTGATCGCTATTTGATCACCGCCATCACCCTAAAGCTGCACAAAGACAGCACCAAGACGACGAGCAACTATGGTGATCTGCACAACCACGCCATCGCCCTAGCCACACAAGACGGCCGATCAAGCATCACACCGATGGATGTGTATCATGCAGTGATCGATATTCGCAATAGCAAATTACCCGACCCAAAACAGCTGCCAAATTGCGGATCATTTTTCCAAAATCCCATCATTTCTGCCGATCAATACCAAAGCTTGCTCGAGCAATATCCTACTATGCCGCACTATCCGGTGGCTGATGGCATGGTCAAAGTCCCTGCAGGTTGGCTCATCGAACAAGCTGGACTTAAAGGCGGTGGCATCGCACCGATCTTGACACACACCAAACAGGCTTTGGTCTTAACCAATCACGCCCCATTGATCGCCACCCAAGATGACATCGCCGCTACAGCCAAGCACATTATCGATGCTGTGGCGGCCAAATTTGGCATTCGCTTGGTGCGCGAACCTGTATGGATTGATTGCGATGGCAGCCATCACTGACGCATCTAAGCCATCTGTCATCAGTCGCATGCTACGAAGCACCATTAGGCTATTGATCGGCGTTGCATTGTTGACAGGCGTGGTCACTGCAAGCGTGTTCACCCCGTTATTTGCCGATGCTGGTGTGGCTTTGTTGTCTGCCTATTCTAAGCTAACACTGCCCAGTATTGATCAGCCTGCCAGCAGCATCGTGATCTTAGGCGGCGGACTGACGCGTGATCAACAAGGCGACATTGTTTTAAATCACTACAGCCAAAGCCGCGCCGATAAAGCCATCGCCCTGCACCGTGATTCACCGTTAAATATCATCACCAGTGGCGCTGAGTCGCCGTGGCTACGCGATTATCTGAATTTACATCTTGATCGCTCACGCGTTGTCATCATCAACGAAAATGCCAGCATGAATACTTGTGAAAATGCCGCATTCACCGCCAAGCTGCTTGCCCATCATGAGTTGCCGACCACTGCTTATCTGGTGACTGATCGCTATCACATGGCGCGCGCCCGTCGTCAATTTGCGCGTGCTGGCATTGATACCATCGCTGCGCCTGCTAGGCTGCACATCCGCCCCAGTTGGACACAGCCAAGCAATAATCTCGTTCACAGCCGTCGTACACTGTATGAGATTGCAGCTTTGGCGCGCGACATCATCGCACCGCAGCCAAATTGCCGCAGTAGTGATGAGATCAGCATCGAAGAGATCAGCACGCCAAGACGCAAGCCAAAGTTATTTTTATGATGTTATCAAGCTTGGCTCACCGTTTTCGCTGATTTGTCATAAAAATTCACCCATCTAAAAAAAATCCTTGCATTTATAAAAATTTAGGCTATAATACGACGCATTGGAAGCTTGGCAGAGCGGTTGAATGCACCGGTCTTGAAAACCGGCGTGGGTTTATAGCCCACCGAGAGTTCGAATCTCTCAGCTTCCGCCATTATTCTGATTTTATCATCCTTGTGATGAATACCGCTTACGGAAGCTTGGCAGAGCGGTTGAATGCACCGGTCTTGAAAACCGGCGTGGGTTTATAGCCCACCGAGAGTTCGAATCTCTCAGCTTCCGCCATTATTGATCGCCCAAGTCCGCATTGGATTTGGGCGATTTTATATCTGTTTGTGCAGCATCTGTGACTGGCGCACGGTAATTTGGCTTAGATTGTTTTTTGATTTGGTGGCATCATGTCCTACAGCGTATTAAACCCAGTGTTTGTGCAAGGCTTTTTGGTCTCTGGCGGCTTGATCGTAGCCATCGGCGCCCAAAATGCTTATGTACTAAAACAAGGCTTGCTAAAGAACCATGTGTTTTGGGTGGTGCTCACCTGCTTTTTGTGCGATTTCATACTCATCAGCATCGGCGTACTCGGCATGGGATCTTTGATCGCGCAAAGTGTGATGGCCACCATCGCCTTGGCATTGGTTGGCGCGCTGTTTTTGACCGTATATGGCTTTCGTGCTTTGATGAGTGCCTTTCGTGGCGATAGCGCACTGTCTATCGACGCCAGCCCAAAAGCCACCACCCTAGCCTCCACCATCGGCACCACGCTGGCATTGACGCTATTAAATCCGCATGTCTATCTTGACACTGTGGTCATCATCGGCGGGGTTGCCAGCACACTGAGCCAAGATGGGCGCTGGCTATTTTTGGCAGGCGCGCTGCTGGCTTCTGCCAGTTGGTTTTTTGGCTTGGGTTATGGCGCACGCCTACTCATTCCATTATTCAAAAAGCCCATCACTTGGCGGATCTTGGATGCCTTGATCGCATCAGTCATGTGGCTCATCGCCGCCAATCTGGCGATTTATGCTCATCGACTGTATTTTGGTTAATACAGCTAATTTATCCCAAATCATGCTCAATCGCCTAAGATTTTTTGTGGAAAATTTGCTAAAATACTGCGGTTTAAATTTCACCAATTGTCATCCAATATCGTCCAATTTTCTTTATGGATAAGCATAAAATTATGAATATTCAACAACTTTTAAATGACAAAATCACACAAGCCATGATCAGTGCAGGTGCAGACAGCGATGCCCAAGCACTCGTGCGTCAGTCTGGCAAGCCACAGTTTGGCGATTATCAAGCCAATGGCATCATGGGTGCCGCCAAAAAACTGGGCAAAAATCCTCGTGAGTTCGCCCAAAGCGTCATCGATGTGCTAGATATCAGCGATATCGCCACAAAAGTTGAAATCGCTGGTGCAGGTTTTATCAATATTTTCTTAAATAATCAATGGATAGAAAATAGCACTACGGCCGCCAATAGTGATGCTAAACTGGGTGTAAATGCCAACCAACATCAGCGCGTGGTCGTGGACTATTCATCACCAAATGTCGCCAAAGAAATGCACGTCGGTCATCTACGCTCCACCATCATCGGTGATAGCGTCGTGCGTACGCTTGAATTTCTAGGCAATACCGTAATTCGTGCCAACCATGTCGGTGACTGGGGTACGCAGTTTGGTATGTTGATTGCTTATCTTGAAAAGATGCAAAACGAAAACGCCACCGATATGGATTTGTCCGATATCGAAGAGTTTTATCGTCAAGCTAAGCTAAATTATGATAATGATGAATCCTTTGCCGAGAAATCTCGTAACTATGTCGTCAAACTCCAAAGCGGTGATGAGTACTGCCTAAGTATGTGGCGTAAGCTTGTCGATATCACCATGACGCAGTGCCAAGCCACTTATGAGCGTATGAATGTCACTTTGACACCTGATGATGTCATGGGTGAAAGCCTATACAATCCGATGCTGCCTGTCGTGGTGCAAGCACTCAAAGACAAAGGCCTTGCGGTCGAAGATGATGGTGCTGTCGTGGTATTTTTGGATGAATTTAAAAACAAAGACGGTGAGCCAATGGGCGTCATCATCCAGAAAAAAGACGGCGGCTATCTATATACCACCACCGACATCGCCGCTGCCAAATACCGTTATGAGACCCTACAGGGTGATCGTGCGTTGGTCTTCACCGATGCGCGTCAAGCACAGCACATGGCACAGGCATGGCTCATCACTCGCAAGGCAGGCTTTGTGCCTGAGTCATTCAGCCTTGAGCATTTTACCTTTGGGATGATGCTTGGCAAAGATGGTAAGCCGTTCAAAACTCGTACCGGTGGCACGGTCAAATTAAACGATCTACTAGATGAAGCCATCGAGCGTGCCACCGTCTTGATCAATGACAAAAACACCGAACTTACTGATACCGAAAAGCAAGCGGTCATCGATGCTGTCGCCATCGGTGCGGTCAAATATGCCGATTTGTCAAAAAATCGCAATACCGACTATGTGTTTGATTGGGATAATATGCTGTCGTTCGAGGGTAACACCGCGCCGTATATGCAGTACGCTTATACTCGTATTCGCTCGATTTTTGCCAAAGCGGGTGTGGATGGCGATACCCTAACAGGTCAAATCAGCATCTCTAATGATAAAGAGCGTGCTTTGGCGGTGAAATTACTGCAGTTCGAAGAAGTGCTGCTCGCCGTCGCCAAAGATGGACTACCACATCTGCTCTGCCAATATCTGTTTGAGCTGGCAGGTGCGTTCTCAGGCTTTTATGAAGCGTGTCCAATCCTAACAGCCGATGAGCCAACCAAAACCAGCCGCCTACTGCTTGCCAATCTCACCGCCAAGACGCTTAAGCAAGGCCTTGATTTACTTGGTATCAAGACCGTTGAGAAGATGTAAATCAGTTAAATTCAGATGATTATCCCCAGTTTAAGCTGGGGATAGTTTTGCCCCACCTATCTCACGCTCTAAGATCGCTATCAAGGAAGACGCTTATGACAATACCAGACAATATCATCAGCTTTAAAACCATCGAATCTCTGAATGAATACAGCTTTCACATTCCATCATATCAGCGTGGCTATCGATGGACAAAGCAGGAGGTTGAGGATTTACTAAATGATATCAACAGCTTTCAAGGCTCATGGTATTGCCTGCAACCGCTCATTATCAAACAAATCAAATGTGCAGATAATAGCTATGAAGTCATAGACGGACAGCAACGACTGACGACCATTTATCTTATTCTTAAATGTTTGGAATGGAGTAAATCATTTCAATTAAGCTACGAACATAAAGATTTAAAAGATGTCTTTGAGAAGCTACACCCAAATTTAGACAAATCCTTTGATGATGACATTGATGCATACTTTATTAGTAATGCTTATCTGACTATCAAACAATGGTTTGATGCAAACAAAAATAGCCCTAATTTTACAGATAATCTACTAAATAAAACCAAAGTCATCTGGTATGAAGTCAGGGATACTGACGATCCCAGAGAGATTTTTACACGGATTAATAGCGGCAAAATTACACTGACTGATGCTGAATTGATTAAAGCTCTATTTCTAAAACAATCCAATTTTCAAAAAACGACTCAGCCCAGCCAATTGACCATTGCGAGTCAATGGGATACCATTCAACATAAACTGCATGATGATCGGTTTTGGTATTTTTTGACCAATGATGATAAAAATCCAGATGCTTCACGCATGGCACTGATATTAAGCTTGGCACTGAATAAGGACGAATCAGAGCCAAAGAATCACAATTTTGATTTATTTGATCGCTACTACAAGAACGCCGATCCAATCAAGCAGTGGCAAGCCGTGCAAGACACCTTTGATATCCTAACAGAATGGTATGATGACACCAAACTATATCATCGGGTCGGCTATTTAACGACTAACTCAAGCGAAAAACTCAGTGCTTTACTTAATAAATATAAGATATGCAAGACAAAAAGCGAATTTCAAAACTATCTCGACAATGAAATAAAAAATGATCTCAGGCTCTCGAAAGAAGACTTGGATACGTTGGAATACCATGTGAATGATACCAAGATTCGCAAAGTCTTATTGTTACACAATGTAGAAACTTTGGCGCAATCGGGCGATCCGACTATACGCTTTGCTTTTGATCGCTATAAAAAAGAGCGTTGGGACATTGAGCACATTCATGCCATCGCCGATGTTGGCGAGCGCAGTATCAAAAAATCTGATCGCAAGCGATGGTATGATGATAATAAGTCGTTTGCACCAGCTGAATATACAGACGAATTCATAGCGTTTTGCAATAAATTAGGCCAGCAATTTGATGGGCAATTACTTGATCCAACCAATGAGCAGTTTCTCAATCTAAGCGATAAGCAGTTTGCCGAACTGAAAGATGAGCAGTTTGCCGAATTAATGTCGTTCGTGCTGGGCAAAACTGACAATCATCTTAGAAATCTTTGTCTATTAGATCAAGGCACTAACCGATCTTACAAAAATGACAGTTTCGGTGCCAAACGCCAAAAACTAATTGAGCGAGAATCAGGCAATGATCAAGTAGCGAACGGCAACAATCGCCAATTTATCTTGTATGCGACACGCAATATTTTTATGAAATATTATTCAAAGACCGCCACAAACCTGTCACAATGGGAATCACAGGACCGTGCCGATTATTTAGAAGAAATCAAGCAAAGAATTAAACTTTATTTAGAGAACTAGAATGGATAATGACGGTAAACTGATTAGTTTTTGGGATCTGATTAATAAAAACCAAGTGGTAGTTCCAATCATTCAGCGTGACTACGCTCAAGGCCGTACCGATCCCAAAAGCACGGCAATTCGTGAATTATTTTTAGAAAAAATAAAAGATACGCTCACCAATAATAGGTCTGAACTTAAGCTTGATTTTATTTATGGTCAAGTCACCGATGGCGTATTTGAACCGCTTGATGGGCAACAACGCCTAACGACACTGTTTTTATTACATTGGTATTTGGCAGTCAAAGATGGCCTAACTGATGAGCGTCAAAAGCTGTCAAATTTTAGTTATCATACGCGTGAAAGCGCCCGCTTATTTTGTGAGCGATTGGTTAGGTCTTATAACCCATCGGATGATCGCCATGTGCCATCAGAACAAATCATAAATCAAACTTGGTTTGTCCATGCTTGGCTACAAGATCCGACCGTCTGCGGCATGCTCATCATGATTGATGCCATCCACGAGACCTTTAAAGGCACCAACGCCGCATTTAAAGATCTACATCGTATCAAGTTTTATAAGCTTGATATGCGAAACTACGGCGCAACTGATGATCTGTATATCAAAATGAATGCGCGCGGCAAGCCATTGACCAACTTTGAAAATCTCAAAGCAAGTCTTAGTCAGTTTTTGTACAGTAATAATGAATTTAAATTGGCTGAAGAGTTAATGGAAAACATCGATAACAAGTGGTCAAAAGAGCTGTTTTGGAAGTATAAACATGATGATATGACCTTCGATGATTTTGCCTACAATTTATTTCGTCTGATTTTTATCTGTGAAGCCCTACTAAAATTATATTCAAAAAATGACGATACTGCCAAAACTGCCAAAACAATCATTGATGCTTATCTATATACAGATATGCTTAAGCAAAAGATGATTACAGTGGACGCCATCAGAGTATTACAAAATGCCATCAATGGGTTGTCAAACACATCCATATTGCAGATTTTGGCTAATGATGTCATCCGTCATTTTTATGGTCATTCAAGTGATTTTAAAGATTTAGTGAATCAAACTAAAATCAGTTATGCCCAGCTACTGAGATTTTTTGCCATTTATAAAATAGCGACACACAATGACGACCAAGAATTAATGCATCAAAAACTGCGTATCACCCGCAATCTCATCAACGATATCGCAGAATACAATTTAAACGATGCTAGCGATCTGATTAAAGCATTGTGCAGTTTAAATAAATTTATTAATGAATGTAATTCGCTGAATTCTGATAATACGTTATCAATGTTCGATCAAAGCCCTTTTCAAGACATTGTATTAGATAAAGAAAAGCTAAAATTATCACTGATATTGAAGGATAAAAACTGGAAAAACCCGATCTACGAAGCAGAAAACCACCCTTATTTTAAAGGGCAAATTGGGATGATTTTAGAATTGGCACACAATGACAATACTGATGAGATCAAAGCATTTGAACACTATTATAAAATTTTGGCTATGATGTTTAATGAAGATGGTCTCAACCAAAAGATCACAGGTCAAGAATTTTTGATCGAAAGAGCATTGCTCGCCTTTGGCAAGAATGGCGATATTGATGAACAATATTTATTGCCAGAAGGCCATAATCACAGCTTCTTAGAAGCCAACGGCCGTGATAACAGCTGGAAGCGATTGATGCGGGGTGATAGAAAAAAACAGTATCAACTGTTCATCGACTTTATTAACTGTAATTTTGGTTATGGTAAGTTTAAGCCAAGTATTGACAATCCAAAAAAAGAGCTTAATAAGCAGATCGATGAGTTCTTAGCAGATCAGCATAATCTGCAGGATTGGCGATATTATATGATCAAATTTCCAGACATAATCGCAAGATGCAAAAAACGATACATTCGCTGGATCGATTCACATCATATCCTGCTACTTGGTGCACGCCAAACCAATGGTTATCACGATGAATATTATTCTTACGCACAATATCTGACATGGAAAGAAAGCGATCCAACATACCATCCATCATACCATTGTAGCAACTCTATCGATGACTGGAAATATATCGAGATCAATGGGTATAACATTGCCTATGACCATGACATTGGCAAATTTGTAAAAATTCCCGACCCAGAGAAGAAAAAAATTGAACAATTTGACTGCAACGAATACAAAACCTTTCTATCACATGGCTTTATTCGGACACCACCTAAGCCTAAAGCCGAACCTTAACACTGTCTGTGCAGTCAATCCCCAGTTTAAGCTGGGGATAATTTTATTCAAACAATGATGTCAGTATAGAAGGCTCAAAACTCATCGCAATGGCGATTTGATTATCCGGCAAAGCAAGCTGATATTCATAACTTGGTGCAAAATCATGCCAAAATGACTTGTGCGGATGATGAATAATCAAACCCACGCTGGTATCAAACATCAACGCATCTTTTTTGGCGATCGCTGATGGCTTGAGTGTCGCCACGAGCATATAGACATCCGACCCGATACCATAAATATCGCCTTGATTGATGATGGCAAGCTGTTTGATGTCGTCTTGATTGATTCCCCAATCTGCAACATAGACTGGGTGCTGTATGGATTCAGGTGGCGGGATGCGAGTGATGCTTTTGAGCGTATAGCCGTCTGTTGGGACATACTCAGACAGCACGAACTGTAAGTTTTGATGCGTGGATAATAGCAGTGGATCAGGCAAGCTAAGCACAAACTCATCACCATCGATTGGCACATACAAGCTCAATGTACCATATACTTTCGAAAAAGATTCATCCACGATAGAAAGATGTGCACTGCCTCGATCTGATTTTAGTGCTTGCTGGGTGGCTTTTTCTTGGCGTATGGCTGCTTGAGGGGTGACTTTGATGAATGCTGACAAAAATCCCAATTCATTCACACCCAACTCAGAGCTGATAATATCCTGCTGAGTAAATACTGGCTCTTTGGCAAAATAATGCTCATCTACCATCACCTGACCGCCCCCTGTTTGCCAAGTAAGCATCCGCTTTTGGTAGTGCGATCGATCTACCTGTGCCACATCCTCCATCTGCCACGCTACAGGTGCCAAATCAAATATTGCCTTTGATAGCAAAATGTCATTGGCTGATGCACATAAGGGCAAGATGGTCAGCATCCATGCCATGAATTTTTTAAACATATCAAACTTCCACCAATCCAATTATCATAATTAAAGACTGTATTATTTCATAAAAAATAATACTTTGGCAACATCTGCCACCATGGCTTGATATACGCTACATATTTACTAAGCAACGCCAAGCAACCGATTTGAGCCACCTATACACACAGACCTGTTGCCTCATGACTTTTTGATGCAGATAAACTGCTTTATATGCACTTAACACAGTGATATGCTATACTAAGATAATATAAAATCAAACACGGATCATCACATGAGAAGCATCCATCCCGAACCTCATTTTAGCAATCGCAACAACTGGCTGCGCGCCACAGTGTTGGGCGCCAATGATGGGCTGATCAGCACCGCAAGCCTACTGATGGGTGTTGCCGCTGCAGGCAGCAGTGAACAGACGCTGATCTTGACTGGTGTGGCATCACTCATCGCTGGTGCCATCAGTATGGCAGCTGGTGAATATGTCTCCGTGTCATCGCAGGCAGACACCGAAAAGGCCGATCTTGCCAAAGAAGCATATGAGCTGATGCACAACCCTGACAATGAGCTAAAAGAACTGACCCAAATTTATCAGTCCAGAGGTCTGGATGCCGATCTTGCCGCCAAAGTCGCTGAAGCCCTGACCAAACACGATGCACTACAAGCGCATGCACGCGATGAGATCGGACTAAATGAGGATCTGTCTGCCAATCCCCTTCAAGCCGCACTGGCATCAGCTGCATCATTTGTGATGGGTGCGATCTTGCCACTGTTGTGCGTTTATGTGACACCTCAGCCGATGCGCATCACGGCCTTATGGATCGCGACATTGGTAGGACTGGCGCTGCTAGGCATGCTCTCAGCTCATCTGGGCGGTGCCAATAAGATGCTTGCGATGGCTCGCGTGGTGATTTGGGGTGTTGTTGCTCTGGCTGCGACCAGTTTGATTGGGCATTTTTTTGGCATTCAGACTGCTTAGTCAAAGGCAGCAGCTTGAGACTGGGCGCCTATTTATCATGATAACACCAAACCGCCCAGCGTAATTTCTTCATACTTTCAGCTAATGTCGATGGCCATCCCACAACCGCCATCACCTTTGATAAATATTGCTAATTTATTAAACTTGGTTATAATAGTGATTTTTATCGATTTACCATTATGAGCCAGTCCAATCAACAAGCACTACGCCAAGGCTGTCAAGCCGCCCTACCCATCGCGCTAGGCTATATCCCTGTGGCGATCGCTTTTGGTATGGCGACGACGGCGGCAGGATTTCCCACTTGGGTGATTGTGGCGATGAGTTTGTTTATTTATGCAGGGGCTAGTCAGTTTTTGTTATTCGCCTCCATCATGAGCGGTGCGAGCGTGACGGCAGTGGTCGGACTGTGCGCCCTGCTCGACTCTCGGCATCTGTTATATGCCCCACTGATGAAACGCCATCTCAAATCCAGTGATGGCATGATTTGGATTGCGCCACTGATTACCGATGAGGTCTTTGCCACAGCGATGGCAAAGCTCAAAGACATCGACAACCAAAAGCCATGGCTGATCGGGCTTGCCCTCGTCTCATGGGTCTCATGGTGGGGCGGGACAATTGCTGGGATTTATGGCGGCAAACTGCTGGCTGATTATCCGACGATGAGTGCGGTGATGAATTTTGCGTTTGTGGCGTTATTCGTCTCGCTCTCGACGCACGCTTTTATCAGTGAGCCGCGCTTTCGTATTGCATTGATTGTCTCAGCGGTGATTACCATCCTCTACACACAGTATGGTCATGGTGAAATTGCGCTACTGGTGGCGGGCTTTTCAGGTGTGCTTGTGCAATTAGCCATCAATCGCATCAGACGATAAGAGGTAGCCATGTTTAGCCAAGCTAATTTTTCGACTTTGGTAATTGCTGTGGTGGCGATGGCGTTTTTGACCGCCTTGTCTCGTGCGTTGCCGTTTTTATTACCTGATAATTCGCCCATCATTCGTTTTTTTACCGCCGAAAATTCGCCCTTAGCACCTCTTGGCGGTGCGATCATCGTTGCGATGACGATGGTACTGATGTTGCCGTTTTTTGAGGCGCCGACTGAGTATAGCCCGATGATTGCCACCATCTGCGGTATCATCGCCACCATCCTTGCCACCGCTCGCGGCATCAACACTGGCATGAGTGTGATTATCGGAATGATGGGGTTTTTGGTTGGTGGGATGATTCACGGTTTGCTGTAGGCTATTTGCCATAAGATTAATCAGCCGATGACCAATGCTTAAGCTATAGTACAGACGATCAAAGAGCCATCAACATCAATCCATCACAAAAAACAACCGACAGCTTGCTTGATTTTATTTTTTTCATTTTTATTAATATCTAATTAATCAAATATCGATTAAGCCTTCTATTTGATCGCCTTATAGAGCGCTTAATCTTGTGCAAATTTACTAAAATCCAGCACCACATCCATCGCTTGCATATCATCGATGGCAGCTTGTAGTGAGCCATCTTGGTCAATGGCAGCGGTCGCATCCATCAGTACCGTGCAGTGATAGCCAAGATTGGCGGCATCCATCGCTGTCCACGCCACACAAAAATCGGTGGCAATCCCCACCACATAGACCGTATCGATGCCACGCTGTTTTAGATAGCCATCCAGCCCTGTCATGGTGCCATCAGCTTCCATAAAACCCGAATAGCTATCCACTTGCCAATGATGACCCTTACGGATGATCAACTGTGCGTGTGGAATGTCCAAATCGGGATGAAAATTGGCATCATCCGTACCTTGAATACAGTGGTCAGGCCACAGAATCTGCTCGCCATACTTGAGCACGATGGTGTCAAATGGCTGCTTATCAGCATGATTAGAAGCAAATGAGATATGATTGGCAGGGTGATAATCTTGAGTCATCACCACGTGCTCAAATTGTTTGGCAAGCTGATTAATGATCGGCACGACGCGTTCGGCATTGTTTACCGCAAGATTGCCTGTGATAAAGCCATTTTGGACATCGACCACAATCAGTGCTGTGGTGGCTTGATTAATATTTTTCATCATTTTTCATCCATTTACCAATAATTCTCAACAGCGATATTGCCCACGCCGCGTCGATTCATCGTCAAGCCCTTGGCTTTGAGTGCTTCTTTGGTGTCATCAACCATTGCAGGATTGCCGCAAAGCATCACATGGCTATCAGCGTCCAATGCTATGCCTGCCGCTCGTTCAAGCCCCCCTTGTTCAATCAGCGTCGGAATACGAGCCTGCAAACAGCCATCAACCGCTTCACGAGTCACAATGGGAATATACCTAAAATTCACCGTCTGCT
Source organism: Moraxella sp. RCAD0137 (assembly GCF_002894025.1). Lineage (NCBI taxonomy): Bacteria > Pseudomonadati > Pseudomonadota > Gammaproteobacteria > Moraxellales > Moraxellaceae > Moraxella > Moraxella sp. RCAD0137. The sequence goes on along the minus strand of NZ_LTCC01000009.1, from coordinate 45,621 downwards.
CGCTCATCGCACCGAAAGTCTCACCAAGTTCTCGGATTTTATCTTGGTAAGCCAATTCATGGCTTGTGCGAGCACTATACACCAAGATGATGTTTTGGTAATTTTCCCAAGTATATAAATCCTGCAACATAGATAGAAACGGAGCAAGCCCCGTCCCAGTGGATAATAGCCACAGTGTCTTGGGTGCTGGTTCTTGATAGCGAGATAAAGTCAAAAAGCCAAACGGCGTGGGATTGAGCCATAGCGTGTCATTGGCTTGTAGATGCTGAAGCTGTGAAGTAAACGCCCCGTCTGGCACGACCACCGAGAAAAATTCAAGCACCTCATCATACGGCGATGATGCGACCGAATATGCCCGAAAAATCCGCTCATCAGGCACACTTTTGCCTTGATTGGCACTAAGCTCGCTTGGATTTATGCCCAGTCGCACAAACTGCCCTGCCTCAAAGCGAAAACCCTCAGGGCGTGTCGTGGTAAAGCTAAATAAAGTATCCGACCAAACGGTCTTTGAAAGCACGGTCAGTGCGATGGCTTTTTCGTCGCTCATAGGCTGTCATTCATTATTTAAAAAAATACAATATACCAAAGCCATCCAAACAAAACAAGCACCAATCACGGTGCTTGTTTCAAATCAGATTGGCGATTAGCGAATCACCGCAAGTCCTGCCAATTGCATCATGCCCTCTGGCAAGACACCAAAGATCAAGACCAAAGCAGTCACAATCATCACCATCACACCACCTGCTTTGACACCCCAATGCTGGTGTGCATCAAATTCAAGGTTGGTTTTTGGTTTTTGGTATAGATTGACCAATACTCGCAGATAGTAGTACAAGCCGATGGCACTGCCAAGGATGATCATCCCAGCCGCCCAAAAACGCATTCCCTGCACAGCAGCAAAGAAGATGGTGAATTTGGTGATAAAGCCTGCGGTCAATGGGATACCCGCCAATGACAATAGCATCACGGTCAAGACTGCAGTCAAGACAGGACGACGCCAGAACAGACCTTGATAAAATCTCAGCTCGTCCGCCTCGCCACTGATTGATGTATGACCACGCTCACGATATGGACTAGACATCAAAGCAATTACACCAAAGGCGCCAATCGATGTCAGTGCGTACACTGCCATGTACAGACTCACCAAACCTGTGCCACCACCTTGCACCGCAAGCAATGCAATCAGTGCATAGCCGATATGGGCAATCGATGAATATGCCAACATGCGCTTAAGATTGTCTTGACGAATGGCAAGTAAGTTACCAATCACGATGGATGCTACGATGATCACTGTTAAGATCATCTCGGATAATGGCGTAATGACCACATGGCTGCCGATTAAGAATCTGAGCGCCAATGCCATCATGGCAACTTTACTAACACTTGCCAAGAATGCCGCCACTGGTGATGGTGCGCCCTCATAGACATCAGACACCCACGCATGAAACGGTGCTGCCGACAGCTTAAAGGCAATCGATACCACCATCATCACCGCACCAACAGCGAATAAGCTGCTCACTTCACTGCTAAGCATTGCTCTTGCCAAGTCATCAAAATACAGCGTACCAGTATCAGCAAAAATCAGTGCCATACCCATCAATAGCGTCGCTGATGCTGCTGCCGATAGTACCAGGTATTTTAGACCAGCTTCAAGCGAACGAGCACGCAAGAACGTATAGGCAAGCATCCCATACATCGGCACAGACAACAGCTCAAGACTCATAAAGAATGCCGCCAAATGCTCGGCACCTGTCATCAACATCGCACCCAAAGTTGAAATCAGCATCAACAGATACAGCTCATCTTTATTATCTTTGAGTGTCTCAAAATAACCATAAGACAGCGTACAGCACGCCAATGACGCAATCAAAATCACGCCCATATTAAATTTGGCAAAGCCATCAAACATGAACAACTCACCCAGTGTACCGCCTGATGGTATCAGACCCATCGCCTGTGCCAATAAAGCAAGTAAAGCAATGTTCAGACCAACGACACTGATGGTCGCCGTCCAAAAATGTGAGCGTTTCATAGCGATGGCGAACATTACCACCAAGGCTGTCAGCGCCACCACAACCATCGGCAGTAATGACGAAACAGATGCGAAAATCATATGATCCATAATTACTCTCCGTGTGTGTGGTTGTGACCATGATGACCATGGTGTCCGTGTTCATGCTTGGCATCATGTCCGACACCATGCAGATGATTGGCGTGCTCTTGCATAAAGTCACCCATATTACCATCAATCAGGCGTACACCATGCTCGGTATCACCCGCTTTGACATCATAGGTATAAGCTTGTGAGATCCACTGCATTGAGCTTTGTGATTTATCCAGTACTGGCTGTGGATATAGACCAAGCCATACTAGACCAGCACCCAAAGTCACGAGCAGTAGCAGTTCTCGCTTGCCAAGGTCTTTGAGCTTACCGCCATTTTGTTTGACCAGTGCAGCGGTGGTATTTTTGCCAAAGAACGCTTGATAAATCATAATCAGCGAGTACAGACCTGCTAGCACAAGGCTCACAGTCGCCAAGATGGTGGCAATCGGATGCAATTCAAATGCACCAAGCAAAATCAAAATCTCACCGATAAAGTTACCCGTACCCGGAATACCCAGCAAGGCTGCACTAAAGAACATCAATAGTGGTGCAAAGTAGCGGAACTGACCCCACATACCGCCCATCAAGGTCAAATCACGCGTATGCAGACGCTCATACAGCTGACCTGCCATGATAAATAGTGCTGCACTTGACAGACCATGTGCGATCATCTGCACCATCAAGCCTTGTAGTGATACCAAAGTACCAGCATAGATCGCCAGCACCACAAAGCCCATGTGTGAGATACTGGTATAGGCAAGCAGTCGTTTGACATCGCTTTGGGCAAATGCCAAGAACGCACCATAGAATACGCCAATCATACCAAGTACAATCGCAATCGGTGCAAATTCAGCAGATGCCGTTGGGAATAATGGCAAGACAAAGCGTAATAAACCAAATGCCGCTGTCTTAATCAAGATACCTGCCAAGTCCACAGAACCTGCGGTCGGTGCTTGGGCGTGTGCTTCAGGTAGCCAGCCGTGCAGTGGGAAAATTGGCAACTTCACCGCAAAGCCGATAAAGAAGCACAGCATGATGATGTATTCCCAACCGCCAAGATTTAGACCCAAAAGATCGTGATAATCAAAGCTTAGCACCCCAGTTTGGCTAAAATGAATGATGACCAGTAGCAAGATACCAATCAGCATAATCAGGCCAGATGCTTGGGTATAAATAAAGAACTTGGTGGCAGCGTATTCTTTGGTGCGACCGCCTGTGGCATTATGACCCCACAACGCAATCAAAAAATAAATTGGCAATAGCATCAATTCCCAAAAGAAGAAGAATAAGAATAAGTCAATTGCCAAAAAGACACCAATGACGCCACCCAAGCTCCATAGTAGATTTAGGTGGAAAAAGCCCACACGGCGCTGAATTTCGCCCCATGAACAACCAACTGCCATGATGCCCAAAAATGCCGTCAAAGCAATCATCAATAGCGATAGGCCATCCATCGCCAAGTGGAATTTGATGCCAAAGGTTGGAATCCACGGTAGGATAAACTGCGCTGCCCAAGGTAGGTTATTTTTATCGACCGCCCCTTCGGTTGCAAGCAAGGTATTCATACCGCCTTGCTGCCATAGCACCAAAGTCAGGCCAAAGGTAATCACCATGCCAATCAGTGCAATCCACCGTGGCAAGCGATCATCCACTTTCTCAATCAGCCAGCACAATAAACCTGCAATAAACGGAATTGCAATCAATGCTGGCAGTATCCAATTTTGTTCTAATGCCATCTTACACCACCATCATCATTGCCAAGATTAGAAGAATGACCAAGCCAAAACCAAAGCTAATCGCGTGTGTACGCAATAGACCAGTTTGGGTTTTTGCGGTCAATTTGTTGCCCACTGATGCCAATGCAGGGAAAACATTGATCAGCTTATCCACTGGGTCATTGCGTAGTGCTTTGGCGATTGCCAAGAATGGCTTGACAAAGACGATGTCATACAACGCATCAAAGCCCAAGCCATGATAGCACCAATGATACATCGCACCACCGATGGCAGTCTTTTTAAAGCATTCAAGCAGGCGACCTTTGTTAAATACATACAAAATCACAGCCAGTAGCAATCCTGCCGCCATAAAACCAACAGCGATATATTCAGCCGTATGCTTGGCATGAGCATCACCTGCTTGCTCAAGTAGTGCACCAGGGCCAAGTGGTAGTACGCCTGTCAATGGTGGTACAAGCAGTGCGCCCACACCCGTTGATAGCACAAGTAGTACCGTCAAAGGCAGCCAGTATGAGATGCCTGATAGCTTATGTGCATGGGTTTTTTCTTCACCAAAGAAGGTAATCCAAATCAAGCGGAAAGTATAAACCGATGTCAAGAATGCACCGACGACACCTGCCCAGAAAAGGGTTTGATAACCGCCTGCATACGCTTCCCAAAGAATCGCTTCTTTTGAGTAGAAACCGACAGTCACCCAAGGCAACGCCACCAAGGCACCACCACCGACGACAAAGCAAGCAAAGACCAGTGGGATTTTCTTATACAAACCACCCATCTTAAAGATGTTTTGTTCGTGATGCACTGACAAAATCACCGCACCTGATGCCAAGAATAGCAATGCCTTAAAGAATGCGTGCGTCATCAAGTGGAAAATCGCCGCTTGCCATGCGCCCACACCGAGCGCGATGAACATATAGCCAAGCTGACTCATGGTTGAGTATGCTAAGATACGCTTGATGTCTGTCTGCGCCAAGGCACAAAAACCTGCAACCAGCATTGAGATTGCACCAACGCCACCTACCCAGTATAGTAGCACTTCAGGCGTTAGGACAAATAGTGGATGCATACGAGCGATCAGATACACGCCAGCCGTCACCATTGTCGCCGCGTGAATCAACGCTGAGACAGGCGTCGGGCCTGCCATCGCATCAGCAAGCCATGTGTGTAGTGGAATCTGTGCTGACTTACCCCAAGCACCGCCCACCAGCATCATGGTCGTCAAAATCATCGTAGGATTATTGACACTAAATACTTCAGGCGCTTTGGTGATGATCTCAGAGATGGTCAAGGTGCCAAACTCACGGAACAATAGGAATAAACCAATCGCCAAAAACACATCGCCCACACGGGTCACGGTGAATGCCTTGATCGCCGCACGGCCATTGGCACGCTCAGAATAATAAAAACCAATCAATAGGTATGAGCAGATACCAACACCTTCCCAGCCTAGGTATAGTAACAAAAGGTTATCGCCCTGCACTAGTAGTAGCATACTGGCGACGAATAGGTTTAGGTAGCTAAAAAAGCGTGCAAAACCATCTTCACCCTTCATATACCATGAAGCAAATAGGTGAATCAAAAAGCCCACGCCAGTAATGATGGCGGTCATGGTCAAAGTCAGACCATCAAACTGCAAGCCAAAAGCTGGGGCAAACTCGCCCACTTTTAGCCAAGTCCATAGCGGTACATTCACCGCTTGTCCATTATAATTTTGGAAATAATCCAGTGATGTCATCAAGGCAAAGATTGCCGATAATGCCATACTACCCACACCAACAATGGTAGCCATTGTTTCAGATAGGCGATCACGCAAGCTTGCTAAGATCAAAAAACCAATCAGTGGGCAAATAAAAGTCCACGCTAGCATACTCATGTCTTACCCCTTTAATCGACTGGCTTGATTCACATCAAGATTGCGGAATCGATGGTAGAACTGAAGCAAAATCGCCAAACCAATCGCCGCTTCTGCTGCTGCCAATGTCAGCACAAAAATAAACATGATTTGACCATCTGGGCTGCCCCACATATTGCCTGCAACCACAAATGCCAATGCAGTCGAGTTCATCATAATCTCAAGGCTCATCAGCATAAAAAGCACATTGCGGCGTGCCATCACACCCACCAAACCAATGGCAAATAAAATCGCTGCCAAAATCAGTGCGTGTGATGATGGGATGCCCAAATTTGCCACTTGTTGCCCCGCTTGCACTGCCATGTCAGTGACCGCTGTCTGCAAATTTGTCGCCATTACAGACCTCCTTGGCGTTTGTTATGATCAGTAAAGACCGGGCCATCAGGCTGATGGTTTGGTGCATTTGCTGCATCTTCTGTATCTTGGTAATGGCTAAAGTTCTCATCGTCAAGTGCTTTTTTGCCCAGATGATAAGCCGCTACCAAAGTACCCAATAGCAAAAATGCCGCCACTTCGACCAGTAGCACATATTGGGTAAATAAGCTTGTGCCGACCGCTTTGGCGTCGATGGTTTGGTCATTAAGCATTTGATTGGTATCAGATGATGCTAGAATCAGACCCACAAGCACAGTTGCGATAATCAGCATCAAGCACACAGGCGTCGCCCAAGCACTTGAAGTCAGCCATGATTTTTCTTCACTGACATCCGTGCCTAGATTTAGCATCATGATCACAAAGACAAATAACACCAAAATTGCACCAGCGTAGACAATCACCTCAAGCACACCTGCAAATGGCGCACCCAAGATAAAGAAAATCCCTGCTACTGCCAACAATGATACAATCATCGATAAAATGGCGTGCACTGGATTGGCGTGCGTCACCACTCGAAAACTAGCAAACACTGCCACAGCTGCCAAGGCATAAAAGCCGACCAAATTGGCATTACTTAAAATATCGGATAAAATCGTCATCATGGTAATAAACTCCGCACATCAATCGGTGCAGCTTCGTTTTGGTGCGAACCTTTTGGTTGATTTTCGGTCGCCATGCCAGTCACACGATAGTAGTTATAATCAGGATATTTACCTGGCCCTGAGATGAGCAGATGCTCTTTTTCATAGACTAGGTTTTGGCGGTTGTATTCACCGATTTCAAAATCTGGTGTCAGCTGAATGGCTGTCGTCGGACACGCTTCTTCACACATACCGCAGAACACACAGCGAGAGAAGTTGATACGGAAAAATTCAGGATACCAACGACCATCATCTCGTTCAGCTTTTTGTAGACTAATACAGCCCACAGGACACGCCACCGCACAAAGGTTACACGCCACACAACGCTCATCGCCATCAGGGTCACGGGTCAGGACAATGCGACCACGAAAACGTGGTGGCACTGGCACAGGCTGCTCTGGGTACAAAATGGTGTCACGGGGACGCAAGGCATGGCTATTGACCATCCACATTGAGCGGACGATACTTGCGATACCAACTGCTGTATTTTTTAGAGTTGTTAGCATAATTTCATCATCCTTATTGTGCCAGTAGAATGACTGCAGCAGTCACCAATAAGTTAATCAAGGTCACCGGCAGGCAGACTTTCCAACCAAAGTTCATCACCTGATCATAACGCGGACGCATCAGCGAGCCACGCGCTAGGACAAACAAGGTCATAAAGAACAAAGTCTTTAGCATAAACCACACCACAGGTGGAATGAATGGAATGTCGATGCCAAACGGTGGCAACCAGCCGCCAAAGAACAAGCAGGTCATGAGCGCTGAAATCAGCACGACATTGACATATTCACCGATGAAGAACATACCAAATTTCATGCCCGAATATTCCACATGATAACCTTCGGCAAGTTCTTGTTCGGCTTCTGGTTGGTCAAATGGATGGCGGTGCGTCACAGCCACGCCTGCCACAACAAAGGTCAAAAAGCCAAAGAACTGTGGTACGACATTCCATACAGTCGTTTGGGCTTCGACGATGTCACGCAGATTAAAAGAACCTGCCATTGCCACCACACCCATCAATGATAGACCTAGGAATACTTCATAGCTAATGGTTTGAGCTGATGAACGCAGACCACCCAAGAGCGAGAATTTGTTCGCCGATGCCCAGCCACCAAACATCACCGCATACACAGCAAGGCCTGCCATCGCAAAGAAGAATAATAAGCCAATGTTCCAATCTGCCGCACCCAAAGTTGGGCTAAGTGGAATGATGGCAAAGCTTGCCAATGCAGTAAACATTGCAATCGCAGGTGCTAGTGTGAAGATTTTTTTGTCGGCAAATTCTGGCGTCCAGTCTTCTTTGAAGAAGATTTTTAGCATATCTGCCACAAGCTGTAGCGAGCCTTGCCAACCCACACGGTTCGGGCCGTAGCGGTCTTGCCATAGTGCCAGCATACGGCGTTCATAAACAATCATCAAGGCAGCAACAATCACAAGCCCTAAGAAAATTACCAAAGCTTGCACCACCAAGAATAGCACCGACCAAGCATCAAAGCTCATCATATTTGCCAAAAATGTCGGCATTTGGGGAATAATACGCGTACTCATTACACAGCCTCCACAGATGGTGCGACTTTGATTGGTGTATCACTCACCTTAAACAGCGGATTACGATGATGGCTTGGCAAATGATCCAAACTCACCGCATAAGCAGGACGATAAACTGGATCGACCGTATCAGCACGCTTGATGGTGGTTGGGACTTTTGGCGACAGTGGTACTTGACCTGCTGCATAGCCGATGCAGCCATCAGGGATAAATTCGGCAAATTTTACCGGTAGGACAATCTCACCTTGGACGCTTTGAATGGATAGCAAATCCCCTTCACGCACTTGCCAATGATCAGCATCTTCTTGGGTCATGTACCAGCCGATGTCTTGGTTTTGGCTTGCCACCACTGGACTTCTTGATGCCATTGGGCTTGAGCCAAACAAGTTATGCACAGGCACTAAGCGTACCACACCATTGAATACGCTGGTACTGGCAGGGTCTTGTACCATGCTGCGATTTGACGCATAAACCACATCCAATCGTGGTAGGCTGTCAAATAGACGCACACCGACATCACCACCTTTGAGCTTGCCACCAACTTTGTCTTGGTATTTGTTCCAAGCTTGTGGTGAGTTCCAACCTGCCGCCCAGGCAAATGGAATGCTGGCAGGATTGGTTTGGTTACCGACATAGCCTTCCATTGAGAAAGTCAGTGCCGTATCTACATCTTTTGGCTGCATTGGTTCATGGATAGACAGCGGTGCACGCATCGCAGTACGACCTGAATAACGGCGTGGTTCACGAGCGATTTTTAGGCCAGTGATACGATAGTCCGCTTCAGGGGCAGCATCTTTGATACCAGTCAGCTGTGGATAATCCGCCACGATATCAGCAATCACTTCATCTAGGTGTGCTGCAGATGCCACTTGTCCTGCATCATGAGCTAATGCATATAGCCAACGCCATGCATCTTTGATGTCACTGGTTGGGTCGTAGTATTTTTTGTCATAAGCTTGGAAGAAACGCTGTGCACGACCTTCTGACGACACAAGCGTACCATCGCTTTCAGCAAAGCTTGATGCTGACAGCACCAAATCCGCCTTATCATGCCAAGCATAGTACTGATGATCGATAACAATCACAGTTTTGCCATTAATCTTATCCAGCACATTGATACTGCTTAGCTGGCTTAGGTCGTTTTCTAGCACCACTACCGCATCAAAGTCGTTTGCCAAGATTTCTTCGATTGACTGACCGCCCAATAGGCTTAGGCCAGCACTGTTCGCCGATGGTAGGCATAGATAGATACCTGCCATGGTGGCAAATTTAGCATCGAGTGCTTTTGGCTTGGGTGTACGCACAAGCTGAGCTTGCACTTCTTTATCCGTACCTGTGCCGTCATGTTCAGGCTTAGCAGCCAACTGTGGATCATGCTCAGGCACTGTTTGCGCCGCTTCTTCGAGCGCTTGATAAGCAGCGACTTCAGCATCATTGACAGACTTGATGGCACGGCGTTTATTGCTCAATGCTTGAGCGATATAGCCTGCCGCTTCGATGATTTGAGCAGATGCCAGTGATGTGCCTGATACCACAAGTGGCTGATTGGCACTGACCAAATCCACAGCGATTTGATAGGCCAAATCCAGCATATCAGCATCGGCATTGAGTGCAGGCTTAGCCAGATTCTCAAGATGTGTATCAAAACTTTCGATCACTTCACCGACCAGATAACCAAGTCGGGCGATCTCTTCGATGCTTGCCACCGCTGAGACTTTGGCGATGTCATCAAGCTTGGTATCGACCACATCCACCACATAAATTGGGCTATAAGCTGATTGGCCGATACGCTTGACAGGCTCAGCCAACCAATGATCGGTGCGTAATGCAGTCGCCATTTTTTTGGCTTCATTTTTGGCAGCTTGGCGGACTGACAGTGCGACACGAGCTGCTGTCTGAGTGATATCCTCACCTAGGACGAACACCGCATCAGCTTGTTCAATTTGTGCCAATGAGACATTATATACGCTGTCATTACGCAGGATTTCAACCGATTTATCCACCAAGGCTTTGGTTGCCATCGATTGACCTGTACTATAATTATCCGCACCGACCAGTTTTTTGAGCGCATAGTTGTTTTCTAGGCTGGTCGCATCAGTACCGATACCGATGGTTTTTTTGCCTTTTAAAAGCGCAATTGCACTATCTAATGCCTGGTTGGCATCCATCATCTCTTTGCCTGATACGCCATTGGCATACGGACGTACTGGACGGTCGGCACGATTGACATAGCCATAACCAAAGCGACCGCGGTCACATAGGAAATAGCCATTGACATCATGGTTGTAGCGGTTTTCGATACGGCGGATTTCACCATAACGCTCGCCTGCTGAGATGTTACAGCCACTTGAACAGCCATGACAGATGCTCGGTGCGTATTGCATATCCCACTTACGGTTGTAGCGGTCTGAGTGGGTCGCATCAGTAAATACACCCGTTGGGCAGACTTCGGTTAGGTTGCCACTAAATTCGCTCTCAAACTGACCATCTGCTTCACGACCGAAATACACACGGTTATTTGACGCATAAACGCCCATATCTTCGCCACCAGCATAATCTTTATAAAAACGCACACAGCGGTAGCAAGCGATACAGCGGTTCATCTCATGATTGATGAACGGGCCCAAATCTTGGTTGTGGTGCGTACGCTTGGTGAAGCGATAGCGTCTTTGGCGATGCCCTGACATATAAGTCATGTCTTGTAGATGGCAATGACCACCTTCTTCACAGGTTGGGCAATCGTGCGGATGGTTGGTCATGATATACTCAACGATACGCTTACGAAAGCCCTTCGCTTCTTCGTCATCGACCGAGATATACATATCATTGGTCGGTGCGACCATGCAGCTCATCACTAGGCGACCACGACCTGCTTCATAGTCTTCGGCATTGTTGTACTGCTTGACCGCACACTGACGGCATGAACCCACTGAGCCAAGCGCAGGATGATAACAAAAATACGGAATATCAATACCAAGCGACAAGCAGGCTTGCAATAGGTTATCGGCGCTATCGACTTCTACCGTCTTGCCATCAATATGAATGACTGCCATCACGCACCCCCTTGTTGAGTGGCATCGCTTGCAGCGGTGTCGCTGTTTTGGATTTTATTGTCAAATTCATGGCGGAAATACTTGAGTGCACTCATCAGCGGCTCCATCGCCCCCGGTGCGTGCGCACAAAATGTCTTACCAATCCATAAATCACGGGTTAATTCAGACAGTTTTTCGATGTCTTCAGGCTTACCTTGTCCATTGTCAATCGCATCAAGCATCTTGACACCCCAAGGTAGACCATCACGGCATGGCGTACACCAGCCACAGCTTTCTCGTTGGAAAAATTGTTGTAAGTTCTTGGATAGACTCACTATATCTTGGGTTTCATCCACGACCATCATCAAGCAAGTCCCCAGACGGCTACCTGCTTTCATAATCGGGTCAAAGTCCATCACCAAATCCAGATGCTCATCGCTTGCGGTCAAAAAGTCGGTACTTGCACCACCTGGCAGCCAAGCTTTTAGCTTAAGTCCGTCCTGCATACCACCAGCCAGCTCAATCAGCTCACGAGCGGTATAACCAAATGGCACTTCCCACAGACCTGCATCCTTGACACGACCTGAGCAGCCCATGATTTTGGTACCAGGCGTTTCTGATTTGCCTTTTTTCTTAGGTAAATCTAGATACCACTCAACGCCATTTAGCATAATGGCTGACATATTGTTCAATGTCTCAACATTGTTCACCACAGTCGGACGACCCCATGCGCCTGAGACTTGTGGGAATGGTGGCTTGGTGCGTGGATTGGCACGGCGACCTTCTAGACAGTTAATTAATGCCGTCTCTTCACCACAGATATAGCGACCTGCACCAGTATGTACGTGCAAATCAAAGTTGAACGCCGTACCCAAGATGCCATCACCCATCAGCCCTGCTTCGTGCAGCTCTTTGATGGCAGCTTCTAGACGCTCGGCAGCCAAAATGTATTCACCACGAATAAAGATATAACCGACACTTGCACCGATGGCATAAGCAGTAATCAGCATCCCTTCAATCAACTGGAATGGCAGGCGCTCCATCAATAGGCGGTCTTTGAATGTACCCGGTTCCATCTCGTCGGCATTACAAATCAGGTAACGCACGCCCCCATCCGGTGGTGTCATAAAGGTCCATTTTAGACCTGCGTTAAAGCCTGCGCCCCCACGACCACGCACATTGGCGGTCTTAATCATCTCGCCGACTTCTTTTGGAGTTTTTGATAAAGCAATTTTTAGCCCTTCAAAGCCTTTGAGTGCCAAATAATCAGCAAGCTTTAGTACAGCATCTTGGTGAAACAGTCGCCAAGTCAAAGGATGAGTAAGGCTTGTTGGCGCTTCGCCTTCTGCCAAGCCAACACCATAAATCGGCACACGCTGATTATTGAGCTGGCTTGGTGCTAGTCCATTTTGGCGAGCTTGTATTTGTTCTGCTACGGTTTTCATGCGTATTGCTCCAGCAACATCGATACTTCACTTGGCAGCACAGGGCCATAAGTATCTTCATCGATTAGCACGCTTGGGCCTTTGTCACAGTTACCCAAACAGCAAATTGGCAATAGTGTAAAGCGACCATCCGCTGTCGTCTGACCAAATTCAATGCCAAGCTCACGCTTGAATGCGTCCGCCAAAGCTTCATAACCTGTCAAATAACACGCAATCGAATCACAAATCAAAATCACATGGCGACCCACAGGACTGCGATAAATGCGGTTAAAAAATGTCGCCACACCTTCCACATCCGTGGTGGCAATGTCTAGCATATTGGCAATGGCAGCGACTTGGGCATCATTAACCCAGCCGTTTCGCTTTTGAACCAATTTTAGGGCATCAAGCACCGCAGCACGAGCTTGTGGGTAGTGATGAATATATTCATCAATGCCTGCAATCTCTTCACTGGTCAAAATGGATGCCACATCCACTTTGGGGGTTTTATCAGTTACAATTTTCATAGAAACCCTTGTTGTTATTATCAATCAATCTATCGTCCACAGTCATTCATGTCAATTGCTTGAAACTACTGATATTAGACATCGTGAACAATAATGATACTTCATTCATGCCAACCCTTTTAAAGAATTTGGCAATTAACCAAATTAACTATTTGCCACCATCTCCAAGAATTCGGCTTCAGTCAATTTGGGTGTGTCATTAGCAAGTTCGTAATAACACGCTTTTTTATCAATAAAAATTTGTGAAGTCAGTTTAAAATTCACATCATCAAACAGCCCTGCTGACAAATAATAATTATCCGTGCCTAGCTGATGAAAATACAAATGCGTACCACAGATTTTACAAAAATTGCGAGTACCCCAATCTGATGATTGATAAGTACCAATTTCTTGGGCATTATCGGTGGTTATACCTTGTGCTTGCACAGTAAATCCTGCCGAACCACCCCATTTACGGCAGTGATTGCAATGACAAGCATGAAGCTCATCATTGCTTGCCACTTCTATAGTTACCGCCTGACACAAACATTGACCTTTCATTCTCAGCTCCTTAGCGATCACAGTCAGCCATGACGATGTCAATACTTGCCAAATAAATAATCGCATCCGATACCAACGAGCCATTAATCACGCTTGGCATCTGCTGCAAGTGTGCAAAAGTCGGTGTACGGATACGCGTGCGATAGCTCATGGTTGAGTTATCTGATGTCACATAGTAGCTGTTTAGACCCTTGACACCTTCGACCATCGCACAGCTTTCGCCTGCTGGCATCACAGGACCCCATGACACAGAGACGAAGTGGTTAATCAAGGTTTCGATGTCTTGGAGCGTGCGGTCTTTTGGTGGCGGTACAGCCAATGGATGTTCGGCCTTGTAAGCACCGCTTGGCATATTGTTCAAGCACTGCTCGATGATGCGTAGTGATTGGCGGATTTCTTCGATTTTCACCAAGCATCTGTCATAAGCATCGCCGTTGTAGAATACCGGCACTTCAAAGTCGAAATTCTCATAGCCCATATACGGACGAGCCTTACGCAGGTCAAAGTCGATACCTGTTGCACGCAGACCTGCACCTGTCACACCCCACGCCAATGCCTGCTTGGCATCATATTGGGCGACAGCTTGGGTACGGCCTTTGAGTACGGTGTTGGTCATCGTGGCTTTGACATATTCATCGATACGCTTTGGCATCCAGTCAAGAAAATCTCGCACCAGTTTTTGCCAACCATTTGGCAAATCGTGCGCCGTACCACCGATACGGAACCATGCAGGGTGCATACGGTAACCTGTCACCGCTTCGATGACATCGTAGGCTTTTTGACGGTCGGCAAACATATAAAATACTGGTGTCATACCGCCTGCGTCTTGGATGAATGTACCCCAATATAGTAGGTTATTGGTGATACGGAAAAATTCGCTCATCATCACACGGATGGTCTGCGCGCGCTCAGGCACGGTGATGCCTGCCAATTTTTCGACTGCCATGATATACGGCAACTCATTCATCACACCGCCCAGATAGTCGATACGGTCGGTATAAGGAATGAATGAATGCCAAGTCTGACGCTCTGCCATCTTCTCCGCACCACGATGGTGATAGCCGATGTCAGGGATACAGTCCACAATCTCTTCACCATCCAGCTGTAGCACTAGGCGGAATGCACCGTGTGCTGATGGATGGTTCGGGCCGATGTTTAGGAACATAAAGTCTTCATCACGGCCACTACGCTTCATACCCCACTCTTCAGGCACAAAACGCA
The DNA here is from genome assembly GCF_002894025.1 of Moraxella sp. RCAD0137. Taxonomy (NCBI): domain Bacteria; kingdom Pseudomonadati; phylum Pseudomonadota; class Gammaproteobacteria; order Moraxellales; family Moraxellaceae; genus Moraxella; species Moraxella sp. RCAD0137. Next base: position 30,558 of record NZ_LTCC01000009.1, on the reverse strand, counting down.
AGTTTTCTTGCTCAAATTGTTGCTTAGCGGTGTTTAGAAAATAAGGCGTAAACTCGGTCGCGCGAGCGTGATATTCTTTACGCAGCGGATGACCTTCCCAGTATTTTGGTAGTAGGATACGAGTCAAGTGCGGATGACCATCAAAGATGATGCCAAACATATCATAGACTTCACGCTCATACCAGTTGGCATTTGGGTAAATCTTGGTGGCGCTTGGGGTGCTTTGACCTTCTTTTAGAGCGACCTTGACGCGAATATCACTATTACGCTCAAGACTCATCAGATGATAAAACACCGTAAAATCACTGGCAGGCAAGCCATGGCGATGTGTACGCAAACGCTCATCAATGGCAGATAAATCCACCAGCATCACATAGGGCTTTGGCAAAGTACGTAGGGTCAATAGCACATCCAGCACATTCTCGGTGCTAACCCAAATCGTTGGGATGCCATCAGCGGTGGTCTGTACCGTGTATTGACCTTGATGCTTGGCATTTAATTCATCAAAAACCGCATGGGTTGATGCGTTGTCAATGATGCTCATTGTTATTTTCCTTATTCGCTCATATCATTATGCGATATGATTCAAATTTAATTTTAAAAATTCTAATATTTTTAAATAAGATTACCAAGCATCATCTTGGCTACGCAAATTGACCGTCGCAATACGATCAGCATTTTTGCGGTCACGCTCTGGTGTCATTACAGGCTGGATAATACCCTGCTCATCCAAGTGAATACCAAGCGGACGGCGTTCATGCGTGATGGAGTTTTGAAGTAGCATCAACGCTTGGATGACCGCTTCTGGGCGTGGTGGACAGCCTGGGATATAGACATCGACAGGTAGGATTTTATCCACACCTTGTACGACTGAATAGATATCATACATACCGCCTGAGTTGGCACAAGCCCCCATGGAGATGACCCATTTTGGTTCTAGCATCTGCTCATACAGACGCAAGATCACTGGCGCCATCTTGACAAAACAAGTCCCTGCCACGATCATCACATCCGCCTGACGAGGTGATGCACGGATGACTTCAGCACCAAAGCGTGATAAGTCATGCACACCTGTCAAAGTGGTGGCATATTCGACATAGCAGCAGCTGGTACCAAAGTTGAACGGCCAAAGTGAGTTTTTGCGACCCCAGTTGGCAGCAGCGTGCGTCAGATCTGATAATTTTGCCATAAAGACATTCTTATCAATCTCAGCTTGAGTGATGTCATCAATCAACTCTCGTGATTGTTTTGGGTATTGATCTGCCGATTGATTGGCACGGGTTAGTGTGTATTTCATAGCGGTACACTTATTTTGTTCGTTTGGAATTTACGAATTGCTGGATTAAATCTGGCTTAAGCGTTTTGCATTCCTTTGCAGTGCGATGATGCTTTTGCATAAGGTAAAAAAACGCCACAGCCTAAGCCGTAACGTTTTTGTATTTAGTCATCTTGACGAAAATCGCGTGTGGTGACTCGTCCTGTCGTGTTGATATGGTCAATGTTCGCCATATGTGCACGGTTTTTTTCGATGTCGTTAGAGACATTGATTCGACCAGATGACTGTGCTGGCACCTTGCCTGTTGGGTCAGTGTGCAGCTCATCAATGCCATTAAATGCCGTGATGGCAGCCAAGTCAAAGTTCTCAGGGCGAGATAGAATGCGAGGCTTTTTCTTGCGTTTATCCGCTGGTGCCCAGTTCATCGCACCCAGACGCATTTCATAGACCAGACCAACAAATAAAATAGCAATGAAGATGGCAGCTGCGGTAAAACCAAGCCAGTTGACTTCACGCACGCTCACTGCATATGCGTATAAGAATAATGCTTCTAAATCGAAAATAACAAAGAAAATTGCAACCAAATAGAACTTGGCAGATAGACGGATGCGCGCTGAACCTGCTGACACCACGCCTGCTTCGAATATTTCTTGTTTTTGAGAACCTGAAGATCGACCGCCTAATAGTCGTGGCACGACCAACATAAACACCACAAGCCCTGCGGCGGCTAGCAAAAATGCAATCGCTGACCAATTGGCTAACATAATCACCTCTTGTGATTGGTATAATCTTATAAAATGGCGGTATTATAGCATACTTTACAAAAATACATCATTTTGGCAAAGAATTTCTGCCCACAAATTATTTCAAATTGTTATGGCATCATTTTTATAAATGCTGTAAAGCCATCAAGCATCAGCTAAAGCGGCGCAAACAGCTTAAAGTGATGTCAGCGTCGCATCAAAGCCTGCCGCTTCAATGGCATCCAATAACTGCTGCTGATTCACCAATGCCTCATCATAGCCGACGCTGGCCACGCCATCTTCTAGACTTATCGAGATGCTGCTGACACCTGTTTGTGCTTGTAGGGCTTTTTGGACGCTGGCTGTGCAGCCTGTGCAAGTCATGCCATCGATTTGAATGTGAGCGTTTTGCATATCTTATTCCTTGAACTTATTTTAGATCATGGCGATGGGAGTCTTAACCAAGAATCGCCATCGCATCAAATTACTATATAGTTGATATCGCTATTTGATATCATCATCAGCTCTCATTATAGCACGCCATCATCACCAGTTTTAATAAAATAAAAACCCGAGCGTCACTTTTTGCTCAGGTTTGGTTATCTATTATCAGCCATTGCCCAGACGATGGTTGATTGGCGATGCTTAATTGGTTAATGTTGATGCTTATTTAACCAAGCCTCCATCTGCTGAATCTGCGCGCTTTGGGTATCATAAATATCCTCTGCCAAAGCCTGAACCTCAGCATCCAATGCCAACACATCAGCCTGCTTGATCATCGCCAGCATTTGGCTTTGATGCAGCTGCATGAGCAGTATGAACGCTTGATCAGGCGAGCTTTGTTGGGCGGCTTTGGTCATACTTTGAAAATGCTGGCTGCTTGGTTTGGATAGTACAAATTGATCGGCGCTCTGCACGCTGTCTTTGGGCACATAAAAGGACAGCCATTGATCCATCCAGCTCATCTGTGCCTGTTGAATATCAATACTGCGCTGGGCAATGCTCCGCGCATCGGCATCTTTGCCGTGTTTTAACTCAATATAAGCCATCATCACCGCTGCCTGCTGATGGCTGCGCATCACCTGAATAAACTGCTGATTAATATCCATATCGCCATCGACTTGGGCGGAGGATTTTTTTAGATCCGTGATAATATCCAGATATTTTTGGCTATGGCCATTGGCTGCACCCACCTCAGATTGCGCAGCTTTTAGATGGGTGCTTTCTTCTTTTTGGGTACAAGCCGTCAAAAGCAGCATCGATAATAAGCCAACCACCAGCACACCAAGTAGCTTAATTGAGGCGGTTTTTTTGGCGGCTGTGTTGACAGCCAAGGCAGTATCACAGCTGTTAGCGCTACGATGCTTTTGGCATCCAGCGACTCTTAGCTGCTTGCGATTATCATAGGCATGAGTGTGATGGTTTTGCATATGTGTCTATCCCACCTTGATTAGCTGCCAGTGTCTGCGGTCATCAAGGCAATGATAAAAGCATTGCCTTGATGGTGCTGTTATTGGCTAATCACATCCACACCGCGTGGCGGCGTAAATTCAAATTGTGCATTGCTCAATCGTTTATTCAACGAAATGTTGGTAAAGCGAATGCTGGTGGTTTGGCCGATGGCATCATTAAGCACCACCATCACAGGACGACCACCATTAAAGCTGATTGAGACATTTTTAAAATTAGCATTGGCTGATTTTGGTGTCAATACAAAGTAATTGCGACCAGCATTTGGTTGAGCGACATTAAAGTTACGGCTGATTTGGCTTGGATCGCCAGATAACAACAGGGCAGGCGTCTCGCCGACTTGGTTGCTCACCGATTGCTTGGTGGCTTGTTGCAAGTCTTTATCATAAACCCACATGGTGTTGCCATTGGCGACAATCAGCTGCTCAGATGGCGACTTGGTTTCCCAGCGAAATTGATTTTGGCGCTGTACACTCATCGTACCGCTAAAGTTGGTTTTTTTGTTACCTGCGTATGTGGTTTGGGTAAAATTTGCCGTCATTGAGCGGATGTTGCTTAGATGGCGATTTAGGTTATTCACCGCAGTTTGCTGTGAGGCTGCTGCTGCGTGCGCGGTCGTAGCAAGCATCATCGGTGCTGCCGCCGCCGTGATCGTGGCCGCGCCAATCATCGCTTTTAGCGTCAGTGCTTTGATGGTTGAAGTTGTCATATCGTTCTCCAAAAAAATATCATTCAAGTTTTGATGTGTGCATTGTGCCAAAATACTGTGTTGCAATCTACATAAAAAATGCAACCAAGCCCACCTGATTGTTACTGCATCCATGAAAAAGCACTAATTTTAGCATAAAAGTTGCCAAAAGCCGCAGCATTTGCCAATTTTGTAACAAAATATGACGAATTTTTAGGTATTGATCTGCTGTTGTTTGGCGTTTAAAGATTTGTCAGCGTGTTTTGTTAGACTGTCTTACTGCTTATTTTGCCAGTGATGGATATGGCATTGTTATCTGACTTTGTGGCAATAAAAACCGCCAACCTCATCGGTGGCGGCTTTTAAGATCATCAAGGCAAGAGTCGCTGTATACGCCACACATCGCCATCAGCGGTATATCGCATACGATCATGCATCCGACCGATACGCCCCTGCCAAAACTCCGCACAGTCCACGATCAGCTCATAGCCACCCCAAAAGCTTGGGTACGGCACAGCGTCGCTGTAGGTGGCATCCAAAGTGGCGAATTTATCTTCGATGATGGCACGGTTTGCCACGACACCGCTTTGGGGCTCGCTCACCCATGCACCCAGCTGGCTTTCACGCGGACGCTTGGCGAAATAGGCGGCAGATTTGTCCGCACTCACCTTCTCGATGCGACCCGATAGTCGCACCTGACGCTCTAGCCCCTGCCAGAAGAATAGCACTTCGGCATTAGGATTGTCAGCGATATCTTGACCTTTGGCACTGTCATAGTTGGTGTAGAACACCACACCACGCTCAGTCAGCTCACGCATCAGCACGATACGCACGCTCGCGCGACCATCCGCACCACAGGTGGCAAGGCTCATCGCATAAGGCTCGGGCAAGGCTTCTGCCACCGCTTCATCAAACCATGTGCGAAATAGCTCAAACGGTGTCGTTGGCAGACCTGTATCAGGCAGGGTGTGTTTTTCGTATGATTGTCTGTGGTCGGTAAGATCCATGAGATTCCCCCTAATTGACTGTGATGTGGGTAAAAAAAGATGATTTATTATACACCGATTTCCTTATAAATGGTGTGGAATTTATGCACTTACCAATACAAACTCAAATCCAAAAAAACCGCTCATACTCAGCGTATCAGCGGTTAAAATCAGTACAGCAAATTATGATGCCAACACTCGCTTGACATGATCCGCTAGGCTCTGTGCCATCGCTTGACAGGTGTCCGCATCTTGATGCTCGACCATCACACGGATGACAGGCTCAGTACCTGATTTGCGGATGAGTAGGCGGCCTTTGCCAACAAGCTCGCTCTCTGCCTTGGCAAAGATGGCAGACAGCTCTTCATTGGCATACGGATCGCTCATCTGCGATAAGCGTACATTGATCAAGGTCTGTGGGAATGGCGTATAGCCCTGGGTGAGCTCGGAGAGATTTTTGCCTGTTTCTGCCATGCAAGATAGCACCTGCAAGCCTGCAACGATGGCATCACCTGTACGGCTCTTATCTAGACATAGGATATGTCCTGATGGCTCACCGCCAATCGTCCAGCCACGAGTCTCAAGGTCCTGCATCACATAGCGATCACCAACCTTGGCACGATGAAACTCGATACCATGCTCCGCCAACGCCAACTCAAGTGCCACATTACTCATCAAAGTACCGACCACGCCTGCAGGCTGTAGATGCTTAGCAAGTACATATAAGATGCCATCACCATCGACGATATTGCCATGCTCATCGGTCATGATGATGCGGTCGCCATCACCATCCAGCGCAATACCGACATCAGCACCATGCGCGCGTACGGCAGCTTGTAGCACTTCAGGATGGGTCGAACCACAGTTGTCATTGATATTGATACCATCTGGCGTATTGTGAATGGCGATGACTTTGGCACCGAGTTCCTTGAGTACTCGTGGGGCGACACTATGCCCTGCACCATTGGCACAGTCCACGACGATCGTCAGATTTGACAGGCTGTGGTGATAAGGGAAACTGCCTTTACAGTATTCGATATAGCGGCCTTTGGCATCATCAACACGGTGGTTTTTGCCGATGCTGTCTGCCTTGATACCCGCTAGGCGAGCTAGGCGTGCATCAGTATCACCGACCAAGGCATCTAGCTCGACATTGATGGCGTCTTGCATATCATCTGAGATTTTTTTGCCTTCGTGTGAGAAGAATTTGACACCGTTATCTTGGTATGGGTTGTGACTGGCTGAGATGACCACGCCCATGTCTGCATGGAAGCTCTTGACCAGATGCGCAATCGCAGGCGTTGGCAATGGGCCAAGCATATAGACATCGACACCTGCTGCGTTAAATCCTGCTTGCAGTGCCGCTTCAATCACATAGCCCGACAGACGAGTATCCTTACCGATAAGTACGCTTGGGCGCTTATTAGGATTTTGGGCGACCAGTACACGACCCGCACCGAAGCCCAAACGCAGCAGAAAATCAGGGGTAATCGGAAAAGTCCCAAACTGCCCACGAATCCCATCCGTACCAAAATAGCTCATTTTTTATCCTTACACTCATGCTTAAGTGATCAATCAATGATGAAATATTTTTACAATGCCATTGATCGGCTGACAAGCCAAAGCTGTGCTGATCATGATTTGTACAATTATAAAAAGATGGCAAATTATAGCACACGGCGTAAGCTTTGTAGCGTTTGCTCTGTGTTAATTTGGTATAAATTTTGCATAGGATCAGAGACTTAATCGTCAATTATTTTACTGGTAAAATCTTAAATAATTGGTTATGCTAATGCGTTTAACTCATAATTATCTTAGCATGCACCGATGGATCCGATCATGACTGATTTTAATACCGAACAATTAGCATTACTTGACAGCTTACCCAAATCCAAACTGACAGGCAAGCCAGTGCTACATTTCGTCCATGCCAATGGCATGCCATCACCGACTTATCTGCCGATACTTGAGCGATTGGCAAATCACTTCGCCATTGAGCGGATTGATCGTCTTGGTACGCATCCCAATTATCCTGTGGATAATCACTGGCAGAGTCTGACTCGCCAAGTCGCTGACAGCATCGATGATGCGTGCTATAAGCATGGGGTAGCCACCGTGGTGGCGGTTGGACATTCGGTCGGAGCAATGACCACGATGCAGAGCCTACTTGCCAATCCTAAGCCAATCAGCCAAGCGGTGCTGCTTGATCCATCCTTATTGACAGGCAAAAATAGCCTGACTTGGCATCTGGCAAAGTCAGTTGATAACAAGCTAAATCGGGTGCCCTCATTAGCTCATCGCTTGATTGATAAGCTCTCCCCTGCTGGCAAATCCAAATACCGCAAAGATACCTTTGATAGCTATGATGCTGCTTATCAAGCACTGCGGGACAAGGCGTTGTTTCGCCCATTTGATGAACGCTGCTTTGAGTTGTACATCCAGCACGGCTTTGTACCGACAGCTGATGGCAAAGTGACGCTCGCCATCCCAAAATCTGTGGAAGTCGCCATCTTTCGCACCATTCCGTCATTGTATTGGCTTAAGTCCATCAACCCAAAGCGACCAATGACCATCATCGCAGGCAAGGATAGCCACTTTACTCGCATCGGCTCATATCGTGATGCATCTGATAAATTTGGATTGACCGTGCAGTATGTCGATGGCGAGCATATGTTCCCACTGGAGCGACCTGATGCCATCAGCGATGAGATTTTGGCGACCATCCTACGCCAAATCCACTCATCACAAGCCTGATGCGATCACCCTTGCCACGCTATCGCCCGATGACTGCCACCGCCTTGATGGCGATGGTGGTGGCGACCATGTTCGCCCTACAAAATGGCTGGCTGATTATCCTAAGAGCCATCGCCAATGCCACACCCTATCATCAGGTGACGGATAATACCCTGCTTGTGATGTCGGTAGTGCTGACGGCGGTGTGCTTGGTGTGGCTGATGGTGTTTTGGCAGTATTTTCGAATGCAAAAGTATGCCAATGACACCAAGACAGCACGGCAACTATGGCAACAATATCTAGCATTGATGCCGATGGACGGACGGCAGTTTTGGCACTGTCTATGGGTGTTCTTGTCAGTGGTGCTTGGTGCCAGTCTCATCGCCAATCTACTCACCACCGCCCTATCACCAACACCATCGGCAGATAGCACTGCCTTGATGGGTCATGATACGCCGATGTGGCTATTTGCCCTAATGGTGATGGTGTGTGCACCAGTTTATGAAGAGCTGATTTGTCGTGGACTGTTTTGGCGACTGGGGCAGGATATTTTTTCATCATTTAGCAATAACACACGCCATATCACCATACTGACCAGCCTGATCAGCAGTTTGATATTTGCTCTGCTACATTTTCAGTATAATCTGATCGATACTGGCATGATGTTCGCCATCGCTCTAGGGCTGTGCTATGCTCGTGTGCGGACAGGCTCGGTATTTGCGCCGATGATTTTACACAGTATTAATAATAGTTTGGTGCTACTGCTGTTGATTTTGGAGTAGCACCTGCTCGCCTGCACTGCGGATGTCATCTAGGGTCAATGATGGTTTACCGCTCAATGCCTGTCGCCATGCGCGCGCACCTGTCAGCCCTTGGAACAAGCCCAAATAATGCCGTGTCAAGGTCGCAAGATTCGCCCCTTCATCGGCTCGCTTGGCAAGATAACTCATCAATCCTTCAAAAATCTCACGACGGCTCGGCATGGGCAATCCCCAAAGCTCATTGCACTCTGCCATCAGATAAGGGTTATGATAAAACGCACGCCCAATCATCACACCATCAACATACTGCAGATGCTCACGGATGGCACCCATCTGATCAATACCACCATTAATCTCGATGGTGAGCATGGGGAAGTCTTGCTTGAGTCGATAAATGTCATCATAACGCAGTGGCGGAATTTCACGGTTTTGCTTGGGTGATAGACCTTGTAGCCAAGCAATGCGAGCATGAGCGATAAAATGCGTACAGCCAGCTTCTGCCACCGTCTCCACAAAGCCTTTCATAAACTCATAGCTGTCATGATGGTCGATGCCAATACGATGCTTGACCGTGACAGGCTTATCCGTGACCGCTTGCATCGCTGTCACCATCTTGGCGACTATCAAAGGCTCTGCCATCAGGCACGCACCGATTTTATTGTGCTGGACACGATCGGATGGACAGCCGACATTGATGTTAAATTCATCATAACCCTTAGCATCGGCAATCTGCACCGCCTGCGCCATCTCATCAGCATCCGAACCACCCAACTGTAGCACCACAGGATGTTCAGTACCATCAAAGCGTAGCACACGATCGGTATCACCCTTTAGGATGGCACTGGTGCTGATCATCTCAGTGTATAGATGGATGTTTGGATTGAACAATCGGGCAAATGCACGAAAATCAGACGTCGTCCAATCGATCATGGGGGCAAGGCTGATGCGTTTAGTTTTCATGATATCAGTCACCAATAACCACCTTGTACTGATTCACCAAATTGACAAAATTCTGACTGGTTATCTGTCCAATCTCGGTGATGTCCATGCCATAAACCTTGGCAAGCACCTGTGCCACATATGGCACATAGGTCGGTTCATTATCACGACCACGCTTGGGCACAGGTGCTAGATACGGGCTATCAGTCTCAATCAATAAGCGGTCTAGGGGCAGCTGTTTGGCAACTTCTCGCAGCGCTTCAGATTTATTAAAGCTAACAATCCCTGATAGCGAAATGTACAGCCCCATATCCAGCGCGCGCTTGGCAAAGGCATAATCCTCAGTAAAACAGTGGATGATACCATGCTCACAGCGCTCGCTTTGTAGCACATCCAACGTATCATGATAAGCACTACGGGTATGCACAATGATGGGTTTTTTGGCGATTTTGCTGGCACTGATATGGGTGGCAAAGCTATGCTTTTGGGCGGATTTTTTATTGTCATCCCAATAATAATCCAGCCCTGTTTCGCCAAATGCCCACACCTTATCCGTATCCAAAGCCAGTAAATTCTCAACTTGCACGCTCTGTAGCATCGCTTCATCTTGACAAGGGTGAATCCCCACACTCATGCCGATATCAGGTAGGCTATCATCACTCATCGCCAAATCCACCCACGCACGGATGGCATCATTTTCCTCAAACTTGCACATAATCGCCATCGCTCGACTGACATCAGCATCACGCATGGCGGTCAGTAGATGGCGTGGCGACTGCTCACAATTGTCAAGCTTTAGATAAGTTAGGTGGCAATGCGAATCGGTGTACATAGTCGTTCTCAATCAATACAAACGCCGTATTTTATCACGAATCTGACTGATTTAGGCGGTTTTTGTCATCCAGCACCACCGTCTGACTCGGCAAGGCGTGCTCAACCTGATAATTTTCTAAGAATTTTAGCACCTGTAAAATCAACTGGCTTTGTTTGTCATAAAACTCCTGCGCCCCTGACGCTGGAATATACGCACGCATCTCGATGACATAGCAGTCTTGGCGCAGCTCTTTGATCCACACCTGATTCCACTCATCATTGGTCAGGCTATGCGATGCCAAAAAGCCCTGCAAATCAGCAATCATCCGCTCTACTTCTGCCAAATCTGCGGTGCGCTTAATGAATAAATTATGCAAAAACCAAAACATATCTCTTGCGGTAAAGTTCTCAATCTGCAAAGCAGAAAACTCACCATTAGGCACGGTGACAATGGTGCGATTGAGCGTGCGGATACGCGTTGAGCGGATGCCGATGTCAATGACCGTGCCTTCATAAGTGCCAAATTTACAATAATCCCCCACATGCACTGGACGGTCAGCGACGACGACCACTGAGCCGATGAGATTTTCGATGGTTTTTTGGGCACCAAAAGCCAGTGCCAAACCACCCACACCCAGTGCAGCGATCCCCGTGGTCAAATCAAAGCCTAAGTTGCCAAAGATGATGATAATTGCCAAAATGACCATAAACACCTTGGCGATTTTGCGAAGCAGATTTAGGATCGAGACCTGCTCAGGGCGGCCGCGCTTGAGCGAATTGGCTTCAGCGCGGCGAAACACACTATCCAGCAATCGCAGCACCAGCCAAGCAGTCGCACCCCACGCCACGATGTCTTTGATGCGACCAAATGAGCTGCGCAAGGTCAGTGGCACGCCGACGCGCACCATCACCTCAGGCAGCAGCATCGCCACAAAAATCAGCGCCAAAGGCATGATGACACTGGGCGTTACCCGATATGGTTTTTTGCGGATATTTGTGTATAAAAACTTTGAGATGGTATAGAGCAGCCACACCGCGACATAAAAGATCAAACACATCGCCACGACGAGCAGTATCACAGCCAGCACTTCCAGCCACTGCTTTTGGTGATTGTCCATATCATCGCGAACCAGATTTAGCTGTTCGGCCAAAGTCTTGGTCTGAGCGACCTTGCTGGGCAGCTGTTCAAGGGTTTGACCTGAAATTTGCCAAAACACCACGCCTTCATCACTTTCGCGACGCGTCACCAAAATATCGAACCGCTCATTCATCAGCTGAATTTCACCGACTTTATCAACTTCTCTGGGCAGATTATCCGATAAATTCCCCTCAGGCGTATCACTCAGCTGCAAATCAGGAAACAGCCTACCACCAGAATCCAGCGTCTGCACCAAATGCTCAACCACATCACGATTGGCCATTTGGGTTTCTGCCAGATATCGACCATCCAGATAGTTTGCCGCCAGATCATAATCATCGCTTGTTATGGCACGCATAAATCCTTGGACAGTGCCTCGCGGCGTCTCACGACCGAAACTGTCTGTCGCTTTGACAGATTCTTCGGCGCTGGCAGATTCTTTGCTTAAAATTTTGGCTGTGGTGGCAAAGCTTGGTGTGATGCCAAGCATCAGCACCAATATTAAGCCCATCGACATGAGCGTACTTTTGATAATCGGTAAATGTCTCATAATGACTGCAACTGGTTGAATGGGATTAAAGCAAAAATGCCATAAAGACAATGCATCGCCTGCCAAATCTGATCATTGTATAAATAAATAAACCGCTTGGCAACCGATGCCATATGTCTGATGATCATCAGATGCTGAACTGGCAAGCTGATTGAATGATTTTCAACTTAAGATAAGAAATTTTCAGCAAAATATCACTAAGTGAAATTATATTCATGTTATAATACCCGCAATGAATGTTACAAATTTTAAATCAACAGCAACATAGTTTTAGGTGAGATATGTCATCCCTTACTTTACGCCGTGCCATTATCTTGGCATTAGCCCCAGCCACTTTGATTTCACAGAACGCGACAGCTGCCACAGGCGATGATTTGCCTGTTGTGGAGCTGGATCCTGTTGTGGTGACAGTGAGTCGCATCGCCACACCACTAAGCGATACCCCTGCCTCAGTCACTGTCATCAGCGCAGGCGAGATCGAGAAAAACCCAGCTCGCAACCTATCAGATGTCATCCAGTCAGATGCAGGTATCTATGTCAAGCAATCAGGTGGCATCGGTCAAATTCCTGAAGTCTCCATCCGTGGCTCTTATCCTGTGCATACTTTAGTACTAAAAGATGGTGCACGCCTTAATAATCAAAATCATCTTGGTTCTGTTTATACTGGCTTTATCGATACCACAAATCTGAGCCGTGTTGAAATCGCCAAAGGCCCTGCTTCAGTACAGTATGGTTCTGATGCCATTGGTGGTGTCATTCAAATGGTCAGCAAAACGCCAACACGCACAGGTGCTGAAATCACTGGTGTGGTTGGTGAAAACAACACCTACAAAGCCATCGTTAAAGGCGATGTCGTGCATAATGACTTTTATGCCAGCCTATCAGGACAGCGTTTAGAAACTGATGGCACTCGCATTTTTAATAACCAAAGCCGTGATAATCAAGCGGGCTACGAACAAAAAGGCTATACCGCCAAGCTTGGCTTTGACAACAAACAAAATCTTGATGCCAGCATCAGCTTTGATCACAGCGAAGGTATTAATGAATTTAATAACTTTGGCAGCAGCACATCACCAAATACTTCATTGCGTGAATTTGAAAACCAAATTATTAATGCCAAAATTTCTTATAAACCAATTGACAATCTTAGCTTAAATGCCCGTTATAGCAATGTCAAAAATAAACAAGATGTCATAGACTACGCCTCATTTTATCACACCCAAGTGGATGAGGCTGATGTCAACGCCAAGTGGTCATTTGCAAACAATCAAAATATCCTAGTCGGCGTCACAGGCAATCAGTCTGAATACACCAGTAACGCTGTCAAAGATGGTGTTCAGAGTATCGATACGATTGGCTATTATGCACAGCATCAGTACAATAGCGACAAAGTTAATACCCAAGTCGGTGTGCGCTTAGAAGACAATGAACGCTTTGGTAATCATACCGTGGGTCAAGGCGCAATTCGTTATCGTATCACACCTGCAACGAGTGTTTATGCCAATGTTGGTTCAGCGTTCCGCGCACCTGCATTGTCTGAATTGTATTACGAAAGTATTGATGGGCCATATCCAAACTGGGTGAATCCAGATATACTTGAAACATATGCCACAATTGGCAATGAAAACCTAGAACCTGAGAAAAGTATTAGCTATGAGCTAGGAGCTTCACATCAATTTAGTGATAACTTGACTCTGGATGTTACTGCATTTCACACCCATGTTAAAAACCTAATCGATATTCAAAACTCAACCACTGATATTCTAGATACAACCAATCCAGGCATAATTCAGAGATTCAATACTGGCACTTATTCAAATATTTATAAGGCCTCATTTATTGGTGGTGAAATCAACGCTACATATGTTCGTGATAATTACTACGCAAAAGCTGGTTATGCATACGTAGAAACCGAAAATAAAGACAACAATCGTGAAATTGCCTATCGCCCAAAACATACAGGCACATTAACTTTAGGCTATGATGATGGCGTCGTTGGTGTCAGCACCTCAATCATCGCGCGCTCAGATGCTTATGCTAATAGAGCCAACACCATCAAAGTACCTGGTTATGCCACTGTGGATGTGGATGCTTATTGGAACATCAATCCGAATGTCAAAGTATTTACCAACATTCAAAATATCGGCAATGTAGAATACAAAACTGCCAACTACTCTGGCAACCAATGGTATGTCAATGGCGGCCGCCAAGCCAATCTTGGTCTGACTTTTAAATACTAATCCATCATTGGAATTTAAAACGGTTGATGCTATCAGCCGTTTTTTATTGCCTAATGGCTGTAATCATCCCAATAATTTGTTATAATAATCAGTTTGCAAGAGATGTTGCAACCGCCTTTGGCTTTAAATCCAACAGCGGTCAGGCTTGCTTTTTAGATTTGCGACAGCGATTTAAAATAATCAACGACATCTGCGTTTTCTTTTTATGATGATTATCCATCATCTCATCGTTAATTTTTAAAAGGAGTGGACGCAGTGTCTACATTTACAGATTATAAAGTAGCTGACATCAGCCTTGCCGACTTCGGTCGTAAAGAAATCCGCCTCGCCGAAACCGAAATGCCTGCTCTAATGGGTCTGCGTAAGCGTTATGCTGCCGCTCAGCCACTGGCTGGTGCCAAAATCGTCGGCTGTATCCATATGACCATTCAGACAGCCGTTTTGATTGAGACTTTGGTGGCGTTGGGCGCTGAAGTTCGCTGGACTTCTTGCAACATTTTCTCCACCCAAGACCACGCTGCTGCTGCCATCGCTGCTGCTGGTATTCCTGTATTTGCTTGGAAAGGCGAAACCGAAGAAGAATACGAGTGGTGTCTAGAACAACAAATCCACCAAGACGGCAAACTGTGGGATGCCAATATCATCCTAGATGACGGTGGTGATTTGACCGCGTTGATTCACGACAAATACCCACAAATGCTCGATAAAATCCATGGTATCAGTGAAGAGACCACCACAGGCGTACACCGCCTAATCGAGATGCTGGGCAATGGCACACTCAAAGTCCCTGCCATCAATGTCAATGATGCTGTCACCAAATCAAAAAATGACAACAAATACGGCTGCCGCCACTCACTAAACGACGCCATCAAGCGTGGTACAGATATGCTGCTATCAGGTCGCCGTGCATTGGTCATCGGCTACGGTGATGTGGGCAAAGGCTCAGCACAGTCTCTGCGCCAAGAAGGTATGATCGTGCGGGTGTCTGAGATTGACCCAATCTGTGCGATGCAAGCGTGCATGGACGGCTATGAAGTCGTCTCACCATTTGTCGGTGGCGACCAAGCCCAAGGCGTGAACACCGCCCTACTCCAAGACACCGATTTGATCGTGACCACCACAGGTAACTATCATGTGTGCAATAGCGAGATGCTAAAAGCCCTAAAATCAACCGCTGTCGTGTGTAACATCGGTCACTTTGACACCGAGATTGACACTCAGTTCATGCGTGACAACTGGAAATGGGTAGAAGTCAAGCCACAAGTGCACCAAGTCTATCGCTCAGACAGTGATGATGACTATCTCATCCTACTGTCTGAAGGTCGCCTAGTGAACCTTGGCAATGCCACAGGTCACCCATCACGCATCATGGACGGCTCATTTGCCAACCAAGTGCTGGCGCAGATTCACCTATATCAAGAAAAATTTGCTGATTTGCCTGCTGCTGACAAGCCAAACAAAGTCTATGTCAAGGTACTACCAAAGAAACTTGACGAAGAAGTGGCTGCTGCGATGGTTGCAGGCTTCAATGGTATCATCACCAAACTTACCCAAAAACAAGCCGACTATATCGGCGTGTCGGTCGATGGCCCATTTAAGTCAGATGAATATAAGTACTGATTCATAGCCAAAAAAAGCGATTGGGATTATCCGATCGCTTTTTATTTTGGGCGTTATTTATGATGGTTGATGAACTTAGGATGGGTTTATCATTATCCCAGCTTTTATTTTAGTTATAATATTAAGCAGGCATTTACGATGGATCAAACTTAGCTGGCATAGAATTTTAGCATCAGCTCATCGATCATGATACGGATGACTGACCTGCCATCGTAAGCATCAGCTGATCATAGGCCAGTTTTTCTTGTACATTTTGAATGATCGATACCTCAACATCATCCAGACTGGCCAATAGCCGCTCCAGTGCATGATGATCCAGATCCAGTCCTCCAAGCAATGATTCGATATCCAAATCACGATGCAGATTTGGCAAAGCCAAGCGATGCCGCCAAAGTGCTACTAACATCATCCGCGACAACAGGATAAACTGCTGCAAGGACAGCGTTTTTTGCCAATATTCACTGGCCGCCATCGGTTGACGGGTACCGCGATTTAGCGCCGCGAAAGTCTTTAGCCACAGTGCGCGCTGGTGAAACCAGTCCTCATGCCATAGACGCTGGGCTTGCAATACCGCGCCATCACTGAGTTCAAGTAGCATCTGGGCAGTATCAACATCCATCTGCTCGCTCAGATAACTCAATGCAAGTGTCTGGTCAATCTGCGACAGCGGTATGGTCTGCACACGGCTTTTGATGGTCGGTAATAATCTTGAAGGATGATCACTGATTAAAATCAAAAACACCCCATCTCGCGGCTCTTCAAGGGTCTTAAGCAGCGCATTGGCCGCGCCCAAAGTCAAGGTGTCAGCGCTATCAAGCACCATCACCTTTACGCCATGGCCTTTGGTTTGGCTGTATTCTTGTAGGCGTCTGATGTCATCAATCTTGATGCTATCACGCACAGACTCGCCCTCGTCAGGCTCAGGTAGCACCATCAGGTCTGGATGCGTGCCTGCTTTTAGCCATTTGCAGCTATCGCAAACTCCGCATGCGCCTGACTCTGTAGGCTCAATACATAACAAATACGCCACAAAGCGCCAAACAAACGCATGCTTGCCGATGCCCTTAGCCCCTGCTGCCAACAAGCCATGTGGTAGCTGCTGATGAGAAAATTGCTCGGTCAGCTGTCGCCATGCCTTATCTTGCCAAGGCAGTGCTTGAGCAAAATAACGCTGCGCTGACACATTCGCACTCACCACATCCTGCATGTTAATAAGCCAACAAATCTGCCATCGGCATGGCATTCAATCTCGCTAAATCCTCAGGCGTATCCACACCAGCAGGCAGTGCGACCTTCGCGATGTCAATGGCGATGCGCTCGCCATTTTCAAGTACACGCAGCTGCTCTAGACTTTCAAGTGCTTCAAGCGTCCCTTGAGGCCAGCTGGTAAAGGCTTTTAGCATCCGCACGCGATAAGCATACAGTCCCAAATGTCGATACGCCTGCGCAGGCAGCTGATTTTGGGTGGTCATGCCATCGCGATCATGTGGAATGGGCGCGCGGCTAAAATACAGCGCATGCTTGGCTTGATCCATCACAACTTTGACCACCGATGGGCGAAGAAATTCATCCATATCCTGAATCGGCTCGCACAAAGTAGCCATCGCACAGTCTGGATTCTCAACCAGCAGCTGCACCACTTGCATGAGCAAAACCGGCGGCACCAACGGCTCATCACCTTGCATGTTCACTACGATGTCATCATCACCCATCCCCAGATCTGCCGCCACTTGTGCCAAACGATCAGTACCAGACGGATGATCGGCATCAGTCATCACCACCTTGATGCCTGCCTCTTGGCAGACCGCTTGGATGCGCGCATCATCAGTCGCCACGCAGACGGTATCGGCAAAAGTCGCCTGCATGGCTTTTTTGGCAGTCCACAAAATCATCGGCTGGCCATGGATCGGTAGTAATGGCTTACCAGGCAAGCGGGTGGATTTATAACGGGCTGGGATCACCAAGTGCACTTTTTGCATAATTCATCCTATAATAAAATCAAATCTGATAACGCAGCTTTAGCGCCTCGATGGCTGCCAATAATGCCTCGCTAAATCTCGCCTCCACAGGCAGCACCCAAATCCGCTCAAATAAAGCGCTGTACTCAGGATGCTGCACGGCCAAAGATCTTATCTTAACAGCATCTTTGGCAGTGATGATTATCGGCAATTCATCAAGAGCCATCAAATCTGCCAGCTTAAACTCATGATGATCACCAAATGGCTGCGGTAATACCTCAAAGCCCAATGATCCTAAGGTATCAAAAAATCTTTGGGGATGGCCGATGCCACTGACTGCATAAACGCGGCTGCCTGATTGAGGAGGCATCTGATGACAATCAGACATCAAAGGCTCAAGCGCACTAGGCTGCAAAGTCATCACCAAAGCATCATCAGAATAAGCCGCCTCGGCCTTATCATGATAAATCACCGTCGCCCCCTCAAGGCGACTGATCGGCTCGCGCAAAAAACCTTGTGGCAGCAGCTTTTGATTGCCAAAACCTCTGGCGGCATCGACCACGATCCATTCCAGATCGCGATGCAATGCATAATGCTGCAAGCCATCGTCACTGATGATGAGACGAATCTTAGGATGGTGATGCAATAACAGCTCGATGGCAGCCTTGCGGTCAGCGCCGACGGCCATCGGCACTTGTTTGCCTGTAGAGGCATACACAGACTGGACGATCAAACAAGGCTCATCACCCACTTGATCTGGCATGCTGTCTGGCAGTACAAGCCTTGGCATGCTGCTGGCATCACCGCCATAACCGCGACTGATAACGCCGACCTGTGCATCCTGTTGCATCAAAATCTTAAGTAGCGCGATGATCAGTGGCGTTTTGCCACTGCCTCCGACGGTGATGTTACCGATGATGAGTACTGACACAGGTGCTTGATAGGTGGAAATGACGCCTGATTGATATAAGGCTTTGCGCGCGCGGCTGATCGCGCCATAAGCTGCCGATAAAGGCGCCAATGCCATCAAAGCCTTAGACTCGTTTTGCCAAGCTTGGGTCAGTGCCAGCTCTGCTTTTTTCATCATAGCCTCTTTATCTAAGCTTATCAATCAGCTCGTTTAATTCATCATGGCTATAAAAGAAAATCTCCACGCTGCCCTTGCCGTCTTTGCCTTGCTTTAATTTGACTGTCGCGCCCAGTGCATCAGAGATCTGCTGACTTAGCGCGAGAATTTCATGATCGGGTTGGCTGCTCTGCTTCGGCTCAGGATCCAAGATGGATTTCACCAAGCGCTCAGCATCGCGCACCGTCATCTGGCCATCGACGATTTTTTTGGCGATGATTGGCTGCTGCTCAAGCGATAATGACAGCAGTGCACGCGCATGCCCCATGTCCATATGGCCATCGATCATATGCTGTTTGACTTCATCATGCAGATGGTTTAGGCGCATCAGATTAGACACCGTCGTGCGTGCCTTGCCGACCACCGAAGCGATCATCGCATGACTCATGCCAAATTCGGTATGAAAGCGCTGCAAGGCGGCTGCTTGTTCAAGGACATTCAGATCCTCGCGCTGAATATTTTCAATCAAAGCCAGTGCGATGGCGATCTCATCAGACAGCACGCGTTCGATGGCAGGAATGCTATCGAGGCCAGCAAGCTTCGCCGCACGCCATCGACGCTCACCAGCGATGATCTCATGCGTGACCGTATCACTGCTTTTGATCTCATCACCCAATAGCGGTCTGATGACGATGGGCTGCATCACGCCATGCTGCTTGATCGACAGCGCCAATTCATTGAGCGCCTCTTCGTTCATGTCTCGGCGCGGCTGGTATTTGCCCGACTGTAGGCGATTGGTTTTGATTTGGATCAGTGCCACTTTCTCGCCGCCCGTTGCAGCTTTGTCCAGATCGCCTTTGTCAGCCTCTGTGGCTTTTTTATTTTTTTTCTTTTTGTCCGCCTTGTTGGATTTTTTGTTCAGCTCGCTTTTGGCATCAGCTTTAGCATCCGTCTTATCTGCCTGATCGGATTCATTTGACTCACTTGACACAGCGGTTTGTAAAGTTTGGGTAGGTGACTGCTGGTCAGCCACCGCCTCTTGGGCATCGGCGATGATTTTTTTCTCGATGGCGATGTTGCCTAACAGCGCATCCAATCCACGGTTGGTACCCAATCCACGCTTTTTAATCATGACTATATCCAGCTTGATTTTCAGTAAATTTTAGTTAATATAATAAATGGATGACAGACCATCTAGCCATCATCACGCATCGACAGTCCATACTGCCAAAACAGCAAAATCTCTCTCTGCTGATACTCAGCCAATTCAGACAGCGCGTCGGTAAGCTCTGCGTCATCAGCCTCAGATACGATGCTGGCAGCAGTCTGATTTGGCGAATCATCCATTGACTCAATCAGGCTCAAAGCATCTAAGGCCTGTTCACCCAAAACCTGACCACTGACACCCTCATCGGATGCACCCTTGTCGATACCCTCGTCACTCACAGTGCCATCATCACAAGCATGCATCGCCAGTTGTGGCGCATCTTCTAATGCATCAGCTTGATGATCAAGCACAGATGGCTCAATATGATGAGCCGCAGATTGCTGATCAGCCGTATGCTTAGCTGGCGCTTGCATCTGTGGTGCTATCTTGGTGCTGATTTGGTCGTTGGAGGGCGTGTCTGTGATGGCTGGGTCATCAGCTGGCAGCTGATCGTGCGCCATGACAGAGCCATCACTGGGCTTAGGCATGATCGCCTTGGCATCATCGATCACACCCACCACTTGCCGCCCGACTTTACTGCTATTTAGCAGTGTGTCCAGTCCACGCTTCGCGCCCAATCCGCGTTTTTTTGACATCTGAATTACCCACGCGCCTGATCTTTGGTGGTGGTTTGCGCCACTACCTCATTCATCAGCATGTGATAAGCGATGGCACCTTTTGAGGATTTTTCATAGCCAAAAATCGACTGCCCAAAACTTGGTGCCTCAGCCAGTCGCACATTGCGAGGGATGCTGGTCTGATAAACCAATTCCCCAAAATGCCGCTCAAGCTCAGCTGAGACATCCTGCGCCAAGGTATTGCGATAATCGAACAAGGTGCGCACCACACCACGGATGTGCAGCTTAGGGTTGATGCTGGTGAGTTTTTCGATGGTCGCGATCAGATCTGCCACACCCTCCAATGCATAATATTCGCACTGCATCGGGATGATGACGCCATCGGTGGCTGCAAAGGCATTGACCGTGATCATACTAAGGCTAGGCGCGCAGTCCATCAGGATATAGTCATAATCCAAATGCCCTGCAGCTTTGGCATCTGCCATCGCTTGCTTTAATAAAAACGGCGCATCAGACACCCCAGCCAATGACACATCAATGCCTGCCAAATCACGATTGGCACCAATCACATCAAGCCCTATGTCTGTCTGTAGCACCGCCTCGTGCAGCGCCACACCATCGAGCAAAATATCTGCCATGGTATAACGGAGCGCATTTTTATCAAGGCCGACGCTTGTGGTGGCATTGCCTTGCGAATCCAGATCGATCATCAGCACTTTTTTCTTGGCGATCACTGCCAACGCGGCTGCCAGATTCACAGTGGTGGTGGTTTTGCCGACGCCGCCTTTTTGGTTGGCGATTGCGATAATTTCCATGATAACCCTTGAATATAATGATAATTTTAATTAAGCGCTGATTTGGTTAAATACACCACGCAGCGATCTTCGTTGAGCTTAGGCACATTGAGCACCCGAACCTCAGTCTGCCACGCTTGTAGCGTCTCGATCTCATCAGCAGTCGGTGTCTTACCCTTCATCGCGTACAGCACGCCATCACTTGCCAGACAAGGCGCGGCCAATCCCACAAAGTCATTCAGCGATGCAAAAGCACGCGAGGTGATGACCTGATATGCCTGCGCAGCTTCGGTCTGATGATGTTCGATTCGTGCGGCGATGGGTGTGATGTTGCCAAGTTTTAGGTCGCTTGCGATTTGGCGGATAAAGCGGATTTTCTTTTGGTTGCTATCAAGCGCATCGATGTGCCAATCTGGACGCAAAATCGCCAAAATCACCGAGGGTAGTCCAGCACCTGTGCCAATATCCAGCAGACGAATATCCGAACGCTCTACAAATGGCAGATGCGGCACGATGGCCATACAATCAAAAATATGTTTGATGAGCGCCTCATTCGGGTCGGTGATGGCGGTCAGATTATAAGCTTTGCCCCACAACAAAAGCCCATCTAAATAGCCTAAAATCTGCTCAATCTGATCCTTGCTAATATCAAGCCCAAGCGATGCAGCAGCAGTCTCGATGGCACCAAAAAACGCCTCCGCCTGATGAGAAATCTTTGAAAATTTGACAGTCATATTATAAATTCTAAATAAATTTTAAATTATTTCAATCGATTATCAAGCCAAAATAGCCAAAACATGCTGAGTTTTAGCCATCAATCCATCCGCCCTGCCCAAGATGACTTGGACGGATAAAGATGTCTGCAAAAACCTAGGCTGATGGCAGCTAAAATCAAACTTTGTGGCCATCCGTCTATTTTATCATGCTTTAATCTGCTAAAATACCCTTTTTTGAGCCAACTGACTGCGTTTTTTGAGCATTTTTGCCAAAATATCTCATTTGCTTTTTATTGCACACCACAGCACACAGCCTTTAGCCTACAGCCATTTTATGAAAACCGATCATTCCACATTAAAAACCACCCATCGTCTAAAGGCAGCCGATCTTAAGCGCCATACCGATCCTGCCACCCTGCCCAAATCCAGCCGCAGCCGCCTGCCACAGCCTGAGATTAGCTTTGGTCAGGTGCGCGCCATCAAAGCCATCAATACCGCGCTGGATATTCGCGCCAGTGGCTATCATGTGTTCGCCGTCGGTGAAAATGGTCTGGGCAAGCGTACGCTGATCACTCGCCTGCTCACCGAACGCGCCAAAACCATGCCGACGCCAGATGACTGGGTGTATGTGCATCATTTTGATGATTCGCGCCGCCCGATTGCCATCAATTTCCCTGCTGGCATGGCAGTCGTTTTTCAGCAAAAAGTACACAAATTATGGCAGCTTGCCAAGAAAAAACTGGCTGCCAAATTGCTCGGCGATACTCATCAAAATCACATTGAGCTGATCAAATCCACTGCCAGCCAAACCCAGCAAGCGCGCTTGGTAGATATGGAGGCACAGGCCAAGCAGCACCATCTTACCCTAAAAACCTTAAGCGATGGCCGCATGCAGCTGATCGCGATCGATGATCAAAAACCCATCGATCCTGCCAAATTCAAACAACTCCAAAAACAGCTATCAGCCATGCAACTGGCGATGGGCGATCTTGAAGACAGCATCCATGATCAGCTCGATGAGCTGCATCAGCAGACCGCCAAAAAAGTGCTTGAGCCATTGTTCGCATCTTTGATGGCAAATTTTGATGATCATCCAAAAGCGCGGCAGCACTTAAGCGCCATGCAAGCAGATATGATCAAGAATGTCGCGCGCATCATCAATGAAGATGATGAAGATTTCATGCCGGCTGTGCTATCAGAGGTGCCAAGTCGCTATTCGGTGAATGTGGTGGTCAGTCATAAGGCTGGCTCTGGCGCACCGATTGTGTTCGAGGATTTGCCGACGCATTTGAATCTTTTGGGTCACATCGAATACACCACCGAACTTGGCACAGTACTCACCGATGTCAGCATGATCCGTGCTGGGGCATTGCATAAAGCCAATGGCGGTTTTTTGATTTTGGAGGCGCAAAGCTTGCTTGAGCATCCTTATGCTTGGCAAGGGCTAAAGCGCGCTTTGCAGTCCAAACAAATCAAAATCTCAAGCCTAGAGCAGATGCTGACCTTAACTGGCAGTCTGTCGCTTGAGCCTGACAGCATGACACTGGATGTCAAAGTCATTTTGCTTGGCGAGGCGGATTTGTACTATGAGCTATTAGAATTTGAGCCTGAATTTAACGCTGTGTTTAAAATACGCGCCGATTTTCATGAGACCATTGTGCGCGATGCTGTCAGTGAATACGGCATGGTGCTAAAAATGGCCGACATCATCAAAGCCGAGTCACTGCCTGCTTTTGATAACACCGCCTTTGCTGTGATCATTGATAAGCTGTCTGAGCTGGCCGATGATAAAAATAAACTTGATCTGCACACCGATCGACTCTCAGGTTTGCTCGTTGAGTCAGCGCGCATCGCTGTTATCGATGATGCCAAGACCGTCACTGGCCATCATGTGCGCCGTGCGCTGGATGACATCACCGAGCGCACAGGCTATCTCAAAGATCTGTATTGGCAAGAAATTCTAAACGGTCAGCAGCTGATATGCACCACAGGTACCGCCATCGGTCAGATCAATGCCCTCACCGTCATCAGCTATGCTGACAGTGAATTTGGTCTGCCTGCGCGTTTGACAGCCGTGATTGCACCGAATTTCGGGCATGGCGAGATCCTAGACATCGAGCGCGATGTCGAATTGGGCGGCAGCTTACATGCCAAGGGCATGTTGATCATGTCGAGTTTTTTGCGTTCATTATTTAGCGAATTTCATGAATTAAATTTCAGTGCTTCATTGGCATTTGAACAAAGCTATGGACAAATCGATGGTGACAGCGCCACGCTGGCTGAGGCTTGTGCGCTGTTATCCGCGCTTGCCAATGTGCCGATTGCGCAGAATCTGGCCATCACAGGCTCGATGAATCAACTGGGTGAAGTCCAAGCCGTCGGTGGCGTGAATGCCAAAATCTCAGGTTTTTTTGATGCTTGTCGGGATAAGGGGCTTGATGGCACACAAGGTGTCATCTTGCCACGCGCCAACATTGATCAGCTGATGCTATCAGATGACATCATCGATGCGGTGTCAAAAGGTCAATTTCACATTTATACCGTCACTCACATCACCGAAGCTTTGGCGCTGCTATCTGGTATGGCCATCGATGAAAAAACCAAATCAGGCGAATACAAGAAGACCGCTTTATTTGGCAAAATCGCCAAACGACTGGAGAGTTGGCAAAGTGATGATGAAGACAAACCTCACAAATCCGATAAGAAAAAATAACCATCAATGCATTGATTAAGATAAAATGAGCATAGCATCCAAAGCAATTCGCGCAAGTCAGACCAAATCAACCAAGCCATCGGTGGCAAAAACCGCCGATACGCCACCCTCGCGCCCGATGAACGCCGAAAAGCGCCAACTATTTTTTCAAAAATTGGCCGATCACATCACCGAGCCTGTGACAGAGCTGAACTACTCGAGCGATTTTGAATTATTGATCGCTGTGATGCTCTCGGCTCAGGCGACCGACAAAAGCGTGAATATCGCCACCGACAAGCTATTTGCCGTCGCCAATACGCCTGAGGCGATTTTGGCATTGGGGCTTGATGGCCTAAAATCATACATCAGCTCAATCGGCCTTTATAACTCCAAAGCTGCCAATGTCATGAAGACTTGTCAGGATCTGATCGATCGTCATGCAGGACAGGTGCCTCGTACGCGCAGTGAGCTTGAGGCTTTGGCAGGTGTGGGTCGAAAGACCGCCAATGTGGTTTTAAACACCGCCTTTGGTCAGCCAGTCATGGCCGTCGATACGCACATTTTTCGGGTGGGGAATCGTACAGGGCTTGCCACTGGCAAAACGGTACTCGCCGTCGAAAAGGCTCTGATGAAGCGCATTCCCCGTGAGTACCTCGTGGATGCGCATCATTATCTGATTTTGCATGGTCGATATACTTGCACTGCACGCAGTCCAAAGTGCGGCGCGTGCGTGGTCTATGAAGAATGCATGTTCAAAGATAAACACAAATGGGCGCAGATGGCGTAGCTTGACATAAGATTTATCATATCTAAAAGACAGATCGCCCAAATAAAAAGCTCTGCCACATCGACAGAGCTTTTGAGGATTGATCACAAAAATCAGGCATCATACGGATCGCGTAGGACGATGGTCTCATCACGGTCAGGACCTGTTGAGATGATGTCCACAGGACAGCCAACCAAGGCTTCGATACGCTTGATATACGCCTGAGCATTGGCAGGCAGATCTTCAAACTTGGTCACGCCGATGGTTGACTCGCTCCAGCCTGGTAGCGTTTCAAATTTTGGCGTGACTTTTTCGTAGTATTCAGCATCATAAGCACCTGCGATTTCGCCCATTGGCACTTCATACTCAGTACAGATACGGATTTCTTCTAGACCGTCTAGTACATCAAGCTTAGTTAGGCAGATGCCTGACATAGAGTTTAGCACCACCGCACGGCGTAGGCTGACCGCATCAAACCAACCACAGCGACGCGCACGGCCAGTGGTCGCACCAAATTCATGACCGACTTTGGCAAGGTGCGCACCCACATCGTCAAATAGCTCTGTTGGGAATGGGCCTGAGCCGACACGAGTGGTATAAGCTTTGGTGATACCAAGTACATAATCTAGGTACAATGGGCCAAGACCTGTGCCTGTTGAGACGCCACCTGCCGTGGTGTTTGAGCTTGTCACAAATGGATAAGTACCATGATCGATGTCAAGTAGCGTACCTTGCGCACCTTCAAACATCAAGTTTTCGCCATTTTGACGGCGAGTTTCGAGTGCTTCGGTCACATCCACGACCAAATCTTTGATCTCAGCTGCCCATGCTTTGCACAGTGCCAAGGTCGCATCATAGTCGATGGCATCGACTTTATAATACTGGGTCAATGCAAAGTTATGATATTCAAGCAAGCTTTCAAGCTTTTGTGGCAAGTCTTCACGGAACAAATCAGCGACTTTTAGACCACGGCGAGCCACTTTGTCTTCATAAGCAGGGCCGATGCCACGACCTGTGGTGCCGATTTTGGCGTTGCCACGCTTGATTTCGCGTGCTTGGTCTAGTGCCACATGATAAGGCATGATCAAAGGACAAGCTGCTGACACACGCAGGCGTTCACGCACAGGCACGCCTTTTTCGATCAAGCCATTCATTTCTTTTAAAAGTGCATCAGGGGCAAGCACCACGCCATTGCCGATAAAGCAAGTCACACCTTCACGCAAGATACCCGATGGAATCAAATGCAACACGGTTTTTTCGCCACCAACAACCAGTGTATGACCAGCATTATGACCACCCTGAAAACGCGCAACCGCCGTTGCTTTTTCGGTGAGTAGATCCACGATTTTGCCTTTGCCTTCGTCGCCCCATTGGCTACCAAGTACTACGACATTCTTACCCATGATAATTCCTTAAGTTGATCAACAAAATTAAAATAAATGAATATAAAATACTTAAAACTCATCACCGACCAGTTGCACTGCCCATACGCCCTGCTCACGATCAAAATGCAGTACGCCATCGACAGTCTGTGGCTTATCATCTGCTGACAGTGGCTTGATGACGATACAGCCTTCGGTCTGTAGGGTTTTGATTTGTTCGGATAGATCGGCTTTTTGTTCAGCAGTTGCACCCTGTAAATCGGTATAATCCACCCAAATCACGGTGTCTTCTTGAAGCTCAACAAACTCAAGCAAACGGTTGATATCCATACTAAAGCCTGTCGCCACTCGTGGCTTGCCATCGATTGATAAACCTTCAAAGCGACCACCACGCACCAGTGCTTGCGTTTGGGCTGTCTGAGAGTGTGCCAAATAGGCATTAAATACGATGCCAGTATGATAATGATAGCCTGACAACTCAGTCACATCTAGGCTGACACCCATGCCAAGCGTACGAATGTGTGCAATCAAAGCGACAATCTCATCAGTCGCCTTAATAATACTCGCATCATTGCGTGCTTTGGCAGACAGCTTGGATAACAGATTGGCAGCATTTGGCACGCCATCTTGGGCGAGCGTGTGTTTGCCCAGCACCAAAAAATCATTAGCACCATCAGCATCACCAAGTGTCTCACCCAGCGTTTGACAAAATGCTTGTAGCTCAGGCAAGGCTTTTTTGTGATAAATTGCCATCAATGCATCGACATCAGCCGCTGCTACTTGATGTAGCTCACACAGTCGCTCAAAAATCGCCACATGACCGACATCCATATGCAGACGATCGCGAGCAAGCCCAATTTCATCCATCAGTGCTGCCAACAAATCAATCAATGAAATCTCAGCATCGATGCTATCAACGCCAAAAATCTCTGCACCCATCTGAAGTGGCGTACGCAGACCAAACAAACCAGTCGGCAAGGTCTTGACCACTTGACCGACATAGCAATAACGGCTAATGCCCTGCCCATATTTACTATCGATACGCAGAATCTGTGGCGTAATGTCGGCTCGCAAACCCATCAAACGACCATTTAGCTGATCAATGAATTTGAAAGTTTGACGCTTTAGGTCTTCATCAGCCGTGCCAAGCAAGCTTTCAGTGTATTCGATCAAGGGTGGCGA
This sequence comes from Moraxella sp. RCAD0137, assembly GCF_002894025.1. NCBI lineage: Bacteria > Pseudomonadati > Pseudomonadota > Gammaproteobacteria > Moraxellales > Moraxellaceae > Moraxella > Moraxella sp. RCAD0137. The sequence goes on along the minus strand of NZ_LTCC01000009.1, from coordinate 2,260 downwards.
TACCAAGCGATAGCCATGTGCTGTCAGGACAAATAATAACGCATCACGTAGACTTTCTTGTTTTTGGGCGTCTGTAAATAGCACATCCGCCACCCCATCAGGCAGCAGCCAGTTTTGTTGTAGCTTTTTGGCGATCGTTTGATCACATTGATTGGTATTGGTGCAAGACTGTAGCACAAAAAACCCCTGTAGGCAGACAAAACACACAAAGCAATCCAATCACATCCGACCTACGCCTTATGCTAATTGCTTTATGAGTTGGCAATATCAAGCCAATGAATTAATAAAAATTAATCAAATCGTTAAATAAATTTGGTGAAAAAATTTGACATCCCATCAATGCTTGATAAGATAAAAAGATGCGTCTATAGACAATCAGAATTTTTTCCTATCTAGTGTATCATACTAACACGCCCATGCAAGGCATATTTGCAAAATTTTTTTAAATTTTGGGATTTTGCTTGAGACACACCCAATGAAAGTCATATTTAATACTCAAAATCCATCCCAATCAAGGTATAATGGTGCTGTCTGTGAACTATCATCAAGTAGGATTAATGATGCGTGGTATGCACCCTACCTCTCAAAAAAAAGAAGAATAGCATAACCGGGAGTTAAAAGATGAGTTATGACTTTGCTCCATATGTTTGCGTTGGGGAATTTTACTTTAATACACTTATGGGAAGTTATCTAGAGAAATTAAAAGATTACACCAAAAGAATTGATGAGTATAATTACACTCATTTTACCGCAAAAGATGATAGTTGCATGGTGGGTTTTGATGAAGATGATTTGTTGTATGCTGTGTATTGCTACAAGGTCTTAACCTATAATAATACCAATCTTATTGGCTTAACTTTTGATGAACTTCAGCTGATTACAGGGTGGGATTTTATTGGCGAACCCGAAGAATTTGACATAGACGATGATAATACCCCACAGTATGTTTATGATTTTGAAAATTTTGGTTCTTTGGTTTGGACTAAAAATGGAGTAGTTGTTTCGATGACACTATATAGATATGTTGATTAGTACAGTACGGTAGATACCACGCATCATCAAATACCATTCAATCAACGGTGCATGGTATGCACCCTACGCACTGGTACACAGCAATAATAACAGTACTTCAAAGATCTAGATAAACATTACCTTACAACCTTAGAACTCAAATCTTATATTCTCTAAAATATCTAATGTACCCAAGGGACTGGCCAGTGGATTAAAATCAGATGTCCAACTATCCAGTTGGTATAAATAACCGTAATTATCCAAAGATAATTCAAGCATTATCTTTCTACCGTCTGTATCATAAGTTTCTGCTTGTATCAGTGGCTTCCCAAATTCTCTTGTGTCATTACCATCATAAAAAAACTCAAAAGAGCCCATACCCGCATCGTCAGTGAGATCAAAAACCAATATTTGCCTAAGTGGTGATTGAGTTTTATATGGTTCTTTGCATAAATCCAACAATTTGGAAATCAAAAGAAATTCACTTTCGTGTAAAAAACGAAGCTTAATATTATCTCTTAACATGAGACCTGCCTATATCATACTGGTTAACGCCAACTCCATGGATGTAATACTGAACTTTCTGACCATTGATTGCACCCACACACCCAATCTACCCACATGATAGGTGTGGAAGTCATCAACTTCGATATTATAGACGGTGTCGGTGTGGTTTGAAATTAGATATTGGCTTAGCACTTCTACTTCTTGATTGTTTCCATCAAGCAGTATCATGCCTTGTTCTAGTAAGGAAGCTTTTAGCCAGCCACTGTCTTTAATCCAAAATGGGTGTTCTGATGTGGTTTCTAGGGTGTCTATTTCTCCTTGGTTGTTTTTAACCGTTACTTGGAAAATGGGTTGTTGATAGCATCAACTGTACCGGTGCAGTATTAACATCCACTTGATTAAGACTTATGCCAATATTATATGCTACATTACCCAGTTTGCCCATTCTTGTGGCAGAAGTTTCGCCTTGATGATTGTGATGGAATATTTCGTGGTTTGGGGTTTCTGTAAGCTAAACATCTCGATAGCCCTCAAACTCCCAATCGGCATACCTAGAAAACTCCACAACAAACTCTTCCCAATCATTTGAACTTAAATGATTGATCAATTTACTAATACGGTTTGAACCGTCCCGAGTTTATCGGAGACAAGATTGCTTGAGTCAAGCAGCATAGCCTGACGGTTTTAATGAACAATAGTAAATATTCTCCGCATCAATAGGCGACAAATATCCATTTCTAGA
>NZ_LTCC01000008.1:0-72068 GCF_002894025.1 Moraxella sp. RCAD0137 | reverse complement strand
GCCGTTGTAGACTACGACGTTGATAGGTTGGGTGTGGAAGTGTAGTGATACATGTAGCTAACCAATACTAATTGCTCGTTTGGCTTGACCATACAACACCCAAGTGGTTTAATACTACTGATTGTGTTGATGGTAAGTGTAAAGATTTTACCTATAAGCTTGAATCAATCTTGATAAAAAAACAAATCACAGACTCATAACAGCGTTGTTAATCCTTTTACGCTGACGACAATAGCAAGATGGAACCACCTGATCCCTTCCCGAACTCAGAAGTGAAACGTCTTAGCGCCGATGGTAGTGTGGTTCGCCCATGTGAGAGTAGGTCATCGTCAGCACCTTATTTGAAGCCCCCTTACAGAGATGTGAGGGGGTTTTTGTTGGTTAGAATAAAGAATTTGTTGTGGTGGATATAAGTGGCTGAGTTATTAAAACATCCCCAACTGTTCTATAGCCACAGACTCTCCGTTTCGTTTGCTTGCTCGATGATCGCGGATGCGTTTGGCTCGGCGTGTGATGAGCAGAATGACTCTGCGCTTTTCATCATCACTCATCTGATGCCACGCCTGTCGCTCTGTCCGATTGCGCAGACAGCCGATGCAGTAGCCTTGTTTATTCATCGTACACACCCCGATGCAGGGGCTGTCGATGTCAAATAGTTCAAATTGCGACATGATGCGATAGCTTATGCCAAAAACTACTTAGATTTTGGCAAAAAAATTTGTTAAGATGGTTTGGTTATTAATATATCCTAAGAAGTGATGCTTAGGCAATGATTTTTTTAAACATTTGAACACATAGAGAAACGCCCATGCGATTGATTTATCTACACGGACTTGACAGCGACAGCAATGCCATCAAAGCTCAGATCACCGATGCTTACTGCCAAGAGCATCATCCTGACATCACTGTTATCCGCCCTGATTTGAACCGCTCGCCTGATGAAGTTGTGGCGTTATTGACACAGCTGATCGGCGATGGCGTGGATACGGTATTGGTCGGGTCGAGCTTGGGCGGCTATTTTGCCAATCTATTATCGGACATGACCGGCGTGCCTGCGGTACTACTAAATCCAAGCATCCGCCCAGATCTTAGCTTTCGTCGATTTTTGCAGGATAATTTTGCTGATGGACAAGCTTTGCAAGCAGATACGGTGATCTACACCACCACAGGCGGATGGCAGATCGTCTATGGGGATCTGGCGTGGTTCGATGATCATCGTTTACAGGCGGCATATCCAGATCGCCTAAAAGTCCTCTTAAAGCTGGGTGATGAGCTGTTGGATGCTCAGGCGACTAAAGATTTTTATACCCAAAAAGGCGCTGACGTGCTGGCACAGGCAGGGGGTGATCATCGTATCAGTGATTATGATCAGCAGGTCGCCACCGTGATCGACTGGGTGAATCAGCCTGCCAAATGATCACTCATTTTGATCATTAGTCCCGATCACAGCATCTGCCGAAAGGTGAGATTAATGCGTGGCTGCTGCACTTTGGTGGTTTTCATTAAGGCGTGTTGCCAGTAGCGTTGGGTGCTGCCGTGCATGACGATCAGTTGCCCGTGTGCTAACGAAAGCTCGATCTTTTGTTTGCTGGATTTGTGGCGCAGTACGAATTTTCTGGTGGCGCCCAGACTTAAGGATGCGATGATCGGCATCTGTCCCAGCTCAGGCTCATCGTCACTGTGCCATCCCATGCCTTGACTGCCATCGTGATACAGGTTTAATAAACAGGCATTGAAGCTGATGGGATGGATCGCTGCCAGATGCGCCTCAATGTTTGTTTTGAGCTTTAATAACAGCTCAGACCAAGGCAGAGCAGCGCGTGTGCTGCCTGAATAGCGATACTGCACGCCATCGTCGCCATACCACGCTACTTGCCTTGCGGTGGTGATGGTTTTGCCGTAGAGCTTGAGGACATCATGCTGCCAATCAATCCCATCGTACAGCGCATCAAAATAAGCATCGGCATCGTCTTGCCCAAAAATCACCCCACAATCCTGCACAATGCCATCATAAGGCAAAAGATTAGCCATCGTTGGATCGATGCTTAAGTTTAAGGGTAAAAATAAGTTGTGTTGCGACATGGATTTGTCCTTTTTTTTATCGGCGATATCTCGCCTTTTCGCTGATCTGTAAGTAGTGATCAAAATCAATCACATTGTAATACGCTTTGGTAAAATTTAACACAAAATTCCCAAAAAACTCAGGCATACGCTGCTATCTTTTGGATGTAGTTTTGTTATAATTTAAGATGGCTAGTGCCTTGTCGTAGGCTTAGTGATAGACCCAAATTTTATTTAAGAGTGTAAGATAAATTAAGAGAGTATTGAGATAATATAGTTGATATGATCAATTACGACAGAATTTCAAAAAAACTGGCCATTTTGGCCGATGCTGCCAAATATGATGTCTCATGTTCATCAAGCGGTGGCAATCGCAAAAACAGCGGCGGCCTTGGTGATTCCTCCAAATCAGGCATCTGCCACAGCTACACCGAAGATGGCCGCTGTGTATCGCTACTAAAAATTTTGCTCACCAACCACTGCATCTATGACTGCGCCTACTGCACCTCGCGCCGCAGTAATGACACGGAGCGCGCTGCCTTTACGGTCGAGGAGGTGGTGGATCTGACGATGGAGTTTTATCGTCGCAACTATATTGAGGGCTTGTTTTTGTCCTCAGGCATCTTCAAAAATCCCGACTACACGATGGAGCGGCTGGTACGCGTCGCCAAAGAGCTGCGCTTGACGCACCGTTTTCATGGCTATATTCACCTAAAAACCATCCCTGGTGCATCCGATGAGCTGATGAAAGAGGCGGGCTTATATGCCGATCGCTTGTCGGTGAATATGGAAATTCCGACCATCTCAGGCCTTGCGCTGCTGGCACCTGAGAAGAACCATGATGACATGAAAGCGCCGATGCAGACGGTGCAAACGCAGATCGCCGTTTTTAAAGACAGCCAAAAAACCCACAAGCACGCCCCAAAATTCGTGCCAGCAGGTCAATCGACCCAGTTCATCATCGGCGCATCGAATGAAAACGACCATCAGATCATCCGCTTATCGAGCCATTTTTATCAGCAATATGATCTTAAACGGGTGTATTATTCAGGCTATGTGCCGATGCTTGAGGACAGTCGTTTGCCGACCAAAGATACGCCAGTGCCGTTTGTGCGCGAAAACCGCCTTTACCAAGCCGACTGGCTGATGCGCTTTTATCAATTTGAAGCCGATGAGATCTTGGATCGGGACAATCCGTTTTTGGATTTGGAATGCGATCCAAAACTGGCGTGGGCGATCCGCAACAAGGCGCATTTTCCTGTGTGCATACAGACCGCGCCGTATCGGATGATTCTGCGCATCCCAGGCGTCGGCGTGCGCAGTGCCAAAAAGATCGTCCAAGCGCGCAAATTCACCACGCTGACCTTAGATGACCTCAAAAAATTTGGCGTTGCGACCAACCGCGCCAAGTACTTTGTGGCGTTTCGTGCGCCCAATCCAGCGCTGCGCCATTTGCAGCAGGATGATTTTCGCCAAATCGTGCTGAATGGTACTTCAAGTAAATTTCGCAAAGCCGCTCAGCTGGATTTGTTTGCATGAACTTGGTGTTTGATGACAGCTTTGATGGGTTTTTGACAGCGGTGTTCGAGGCGTATGCACAGTCATATGCGGTAAGTGCCATCACTGCGCGCCGTGATTTTGTGCCAGATTTTTTGATAGAGCATATTGACATTAATACCAGCGCTCAGAAGTCTGAGCGTGTCTGGAATAAGCTAAAAACATTGTTTGGCCGTGATAATTATATGATTTTATGGGCGTTTTTATCTGAACAGCCTGATATTTATACGCACATTTATCACATCATCCGCCAAAAGATCAAACAGCCTGAGATAAATATCCTAAATCACCACACCGATGCATCGGTGGCAAGCTTTCATCGTGCGGTGAAAATCGTCGGCCGTGAGCGCCATCGTATGCAAGCTTTTGTGCGCTTTGAGCTGATGGTCGGTGGGGTGTATTTTGCCAAAGTCAGTCCTGATTTTAATGTCTTACCGCTGATTGGGCGTTTCTTTGCGCACCGATTCTCTGACCAAAGCTGGCTGATTTTTGATGAAAAGCGTTATTTTGGCATTTATTATGATAAACAGACAAGGCAGCTGACTGAGGTGGTCGATGTGGATGCGTTCATTTTGGCGCAACCCAAAAAACACCATGACGAAGTGGAGGCGCGCTATCAGCATCTGTGGCAGACTTATTTTAAGCATGTCACCATCGCTGAGCGTAAGAATCTTAGGCATCACATCCAGCAGATGCCCAAGCGATACTGGCGCTATCTCACCGAAAAACAGGCCATCTGAACGGCCATTGATGACTGTGATAAAATCCGATTTCCCAAAGGTTTGGCTTTGGTGTACAATGGGAAAAATTTTTCAACACTTGTAATCATGAGCAATTATAATTCACAAAACTTAGAAGTCTTAGAAGGGCTTGAGCCTGTCCGCCGTCGCCCTGGGATGTACACGGATACCACACGCCCCAACCACCTTGCCCAAGAAGTCATTGATAATTCCGTCGATGAAGCCTTGGCAGGCTATGCACGCCACATCATCGTCTGTCAGCACGCAGATGGGTCGCTGTCGGTCGAAGACGATGGTCGCGGGATGCCGACAGATATTCATCCTGAGTTCAACCAGTCTGGCGTTGAGCTGATTTTGACTCGCTTGCACGCAGGTGGCAAATTCAGCACCGAAAACTATCAAGTCTCAGGCGGTCTGCATGGCGTGGGCATCAGTGTGGTCAATGCGTTATCAACCCGTGTCGAAGTCACTGTATGGCGTGATGGGCTAGAGCATACGATGGCATTCGAGCATGGTGATGCGGTGACGCCACTGATTGCCAATAAAGCATCAAATAAGAAAAAGCGTGGCACCAAAGTGCAGTTTTGGGTGGATGGTCAGTATTTTGATCATCCCAAATTTGCCATCAAAGCGCTCAAGCACACCCTAAAGGCAAAAGCGGTGCTGTCAGCAGGCTTGCAGATTGATTTTATTAATGAAATAGATCCAGCTGACAACGAAAGTTGGCAGTTCATCGATGGTGTGGTCGGTTATTTGACTGAGCAGCTTGGGGAGATGCCTTGCCTACCCGAAGAGCCATTTTATTATAGCGTTGAGCCTGCCAAGGGTGAGCGTGGTGGAGCGACTTTTGCCATCTCATGGCTGTCAGAGGGCGGTACGCCAATCCAAGAAAGCTATGTCAATCTGATCCCCACTGCCCAAGGTGGTACACATGTTAATGGTCTGCGGACGGGGATTTTGGAAGCCTTGCGAGAATTTTGTGAAATTCACAGCCTATTGCCACGCTCGGTTAAGCTGTCGGGCGAAGATGTATGGGATGGGGTGAATTATATCTTGTCGCTCAAATTCGTCGAGCCACAATTTAGCGGACAGACCAAAGAGCGACTGTCTAGCCGAGAAGCAGCGCCACTGGTGCAGACGCTTGCCAAAGATGCCTTTAGCCTATGGCTCAACCAGCACCCCGACAGCGCCAAAGCCATCGCCGAGCTTGCTATTTCTAAGGCATCTCGTCGTCTTGCCACCGCCCAAAAAGTCGCCCGCAAAAAAATCACCCAAGGCCCTGCCTTGCCGGGTAAGCTGTGGGATTGTCGTGGTCGCCTAAAAGATGGCTCGGAGCTGTTTTTGGTCGAAGGTCAGTCGGCAGGCGGTAGTGCCAAGCAGGCTCGAGATAATGCGTTTCAGGCGATTTTACCGCTGCGTGGTAAGATTTTGAACGCTTGGGAAGTATCGTCCGATACGGTGCTATCGAGCCAAGAGATCCACGATATCGCCATCGCCATCGGTGTCGATCCTGCCAGTGATGACTTATCTGAGCTACGCTATGATAAGATCTGTATCCTAGCTGATGCTGATAGTGATGGACTGCACATTGCGACCTTGATTTGTGCGTTATTTGTGAAGCATTTCCCTGCACTGATTGAAGCAGGTCATCTGTATGTCGCCGTACCGCCTTTGTATCGTGTCGATGCGGGTAAAGAAGTGTATTATGCACTCGATAACGAAGAGCTTGAACAGGTGCTTGCTAAGCTTGGCAACAAAAAACCACAAATTACCCGCTTTAAGGGCTTGGGTGAGATGAATCCAAGTCAGCTCAAAGAAACGACGATGAATCCTGACACTCGTAAGCTCGTGCGACTGGATTTGGATGACATCAGTGCCACCAATGGTGTGATGGATATGCTACTTGCCAAAAAACGCTCTGCCGACCGCAAACACTGGCTTGAGACCAAGGGCGATTTGGCAGAATTGGCGGTATAGCAATGAAGGGTGCAGCCTGCTCATTGGCTGAGCTTGATTATGATGATTTGGGTAAGCTGTTGCCGCGTCGTCATCGTCCGCTTGCCACCAAAGTTGCTCGTCGGCTCTTATCTTTGCTAGGCTGGCGACTGCTTGGCAAACTGCCTAATGTACCCCAAGCGGTCATCATCGGCGCACCGCATACTTCCAATGTCGATGGTGTGCCTGCGATTTTGACCATGCTTGCTTTGGGGCTAGATATCAAGGTCATGGGCAAAAAACAGCTGTTCGCTGTGCCGATACTCTCACAGTTTTTGACATGGGTGGGGGTGATTGCCATCGACCGTGACAAAAAAGGCTCGGTATTACAAGCCAACATCGACCGCTTCGCCACAGGTACACCACTACTTATGGCGCTATCGCCCGAAGGTACGCGCAACTATACCGACAGCTTTCGCACGGGTTTTTATTATCTGGCGATGGGTGCAGGCGTGCCGATTATCCCTGTGGCGCTGGATTATCCGACCAAAACAGTGCGGTTTTTGGAGGTGTGTTATCCGACGGGGGATTATCAGGCGGATTTGGCGGTGATCTTGTCGGCCTATCGCGGCATCGAAGGCCGCCACCCATCACAGATGGCGCAGGTGCTACAAGATCTTAAGCTGCCCTAATTTTTTGGTAAAAAGCTGCTTGCTTAAGGCTGCCATTTGATGAAGTTTGACAACAGTTTTAGCCCAGCGTTGTGGCTTTTTTCGGGATGAAACTGAGTGATGAACAGATTGTCTCGAATGATGCTTGAGCAGAATTTCTCGCCGTATTCGGTGGTGGCGATGATCAGATTGTCATCTGCCACAGGGTCACAGTAATAACTGTGGGTAAAATAAAAATGCTCATGATTGCAGCCATCCCACAGCTCATGATCAGTGTCAGCATCGACACGATTCCAGCCGACATGGGGGATTTTGATCGCATGACCATTCTCGACCCAAGCCTCATCAAACAGACGCACCGCCCCTTTGATGATACCAAGACATGGCACATCCCCTTCTTCAGAATAATCAAACATCGCCTGCATACCGACACAGATGGCCATCACAGGCTTATTTGCCAGTGCATCCTTGACCGCGATATCAATGCCATGTGCGACCATATTTGCCATCGCATCACGCATCGCACCGACACCCGGGAGCATGACTTTATCCACTGATTGGATGACTTTTGGATCGCTTGTGATGACGACATCGCCACCAGCGACACTTAAGGCATTTGCCACAGAATACAGATTACCCACGCCATAATCAAGCAGTGCAATTTTTGGGGCAGTCATGATTTTCCCCTTATAGCAATTCTTTGGTGGATGGCAGTTGGTTCAGAGCGCGCTCATCGTACTCAACCGCCATGCGTAGCGCACGAGCCAGTGCCTTAAAGACACTTTCGATTTGGTGATGGCTATTTTTGCCTTTGAGATTATCAATGTGTAGCGTGATAAAGGCGTGATTGACAAGGCCATAAAAGAACTCTGAAAACAAATCCACATCCATCGTGCCAATGTGCGAGCGGGTAAATGGCACATCCATATGCAACCCTGGACGACCTGAAATATCCACCACCACACGGCTTAGGCTCTCATCAAGTGGCGCATAAAAATGCCCATAACGGCGAATGCCTTTTTTGTCGCCCAAAGCAGCCTTCAATGCCTGACCGATGGCGATGCCAACATCTTCGACGCTGTGATGGTCATCGATGTGCGTATCACCGACGCATTTGACATCCAGATCAATTAAGCCGTGGCGTTTGATCTGATCGAGCATATGATCCAAAAACGGTACGCCCGTATCGAGCACACCTTGACCAGTGCCGTCCAGATTGATGCTGATACTGATTTGTGTTTCGGCGGTGTTGCGGGTGATGGTGGCGGTGCGGGCGTTCATAAGTGATCCTTTGCTAACTTTTTAAACAAAGCAATATTTTGGCATAAATTACCCACCTTGCCAACTGCTATATGCATGAATTGATGATTTTATAAAATCAATGATGAAAATTGAGAAAAACTTTAGCGAAATCGACTGGTAGATTTTGCTTTTGCCCCCATTTTCGCTATAATAGACGGTTTATTTTTTCAGACAAGTTAAGAAATACAACGAGACAAATTATGGCAGTATTACCGATTTTGGCTTATCCTGACCCACGCCTGCGCACCATCGCACAGCCTGTGGCGGTCGTTGATGAGACCATCGAGACCTTGATTGATGATATGTTTGAGACCATGTATGATGCGCGCGGCATCGGTCTTGCGGCGACGCAGGTGGATCGCCATGTACAGGTGATTGTGATGGACTTGGCAAAAGATGGTGAAGACCCTCAGCCACAGGTCTTTATCAATCCTGTCATCACGCCACTGACCGATGAGACCAAGCCATATCAAGAAGGCTGTCTGTCTGTACCTGAAGTCTATGACGAAGTCGAGCGTCCTGCCCGTGTCAAAATCGAAGCGCTGGATCGTGATGGCAAGCCATTTAGCATCGATGCCGATGAGCTACTGGCGGTATGTATTCAGCATGAGATGGATCATTTAAATGGCAAACTGTTTGTTGATTATCTATCGACACTCAAGCAATCTCGCGCCCGTGATAAGGTTAAAAAAGTGCTAAAAGCCCGAGACAAGCGCTGATCGCTGTTTGAAGCCATTTGCCTTTTTTGAGTAAATGGCTTTTATTTTCGCAGGCGATCATTCAATGATGCGCGCCGATAACATTTTTATCATTGTCAAATAACACGGCTTTGATTATGATAAAAAATTGGCGCATTTTAGAGATGGACTATGCTCATATCACTCACCTTGGAAAATCTGGCACTCATCGAGGCAAAAGAAATCGGCTTTGATGGGCGTTTTAATGTCATCACTGGCGAAACTGGTGCAGGTAAGTCATTGATTTTGGATGCATTATCGCTGTGTGCAGGCGAGAGAGCTGACAGCGGTATGGTGCGTCACGGCTGTGATGAGGCGACGGTATTTGGGGAATTTGATGTCGCGGACAATGCCGAGGTGGCAGCGTGGTTCGATGAGCATGATCGCACGCTTGACGAAGACACGCTGTTGATCCGCCGCAAAATCAGCAGCCAAGGACGCTCTAAATCTTGGATCAATGGCGTACCAGCCAGCATCAGTGAGCTTAAGAGCCTTGGGGCGATTTTGGTGAATATCCACTCTCAGCATGCTGGACTTGAGCTATTAAAGCCCCAATTTGTCATTGATTGGCTCGATCGCATCGCAGCACTGGATGTCCAAAAGCAGCAGGCCAAGCAAGCTTTTTTGGCATATCAAGCCATCAAAAAACAAGCCGATGAAGCGCGCAGTCAGTCTGCACAGCGCGCCGATCGCATGGCGCTATTATCTGCCAAGCTTGGCGATATTGAGCCATTGCTGTCGGTGAATTTTGAGGAAATCGAAGCTGAATATGATGAGCTGTCCGATCTTGAAAACCTCATGCGTGAGGCGATGGAGGCGGCATCGGTGCTCGATAATGACGATGATGCGCCATCGGTCGTGAGTTTGCTTGGCCGTGCGATGCGCATTTGTGACAACCACGCCAGCGCCAGCAAGACCTTTGGCGAGTGCAGTCAGCTTTTGGCGCTCGCCCAAGAGCAGATTCATGATGCTGCTGCCAAGCTGTCTGACTTTGCCGAACGCGAGCTGCCTGATGAGGCAAGGCTTGATGAGCTAAATACCTTGCTGAGTCTGGCGCATCGTTTATCTGGTAAATATCATACCCCGATCACTGACTTGATCGCTGATGCTGCCAGTTGGCAAGAAGAGCTTGATATGCTGGATGCCTTGCCTGATAATGATACGATGGATGCCAAGGTCGATGAGGCCTATGCAGCGTATTTGGCGGCGGCAGGCGTACTCGATGAAGCACGCGTCGCGGCAGCACCTGACATCTGTGAGCGCTTGGAGGCCAGACTTTTGCCGTTGGCACTGCCCAATGCGCGCTGTGAATTTGCCTTCAATAAAAAACCCAGTGATCAATACAATGCGCATGGCACATACGACATCGCGCTGTTGTTCAGTGCCAATGTGGGCATGCCGCTACAACCTCTACACAAAGTCGCATCAGGCGGTGAGCTGTCGCGGATGGCGCTGGTCATGCAGGTGATGGCTGCAGGCGATGGTGGTGCTTCTAGACCGACTTTGGTATTTGATGAGGTGGATGTGGGCATCAGCGGTGGCACAGCGCAGGTGGTCGGTGAGCTGCTGCGTACATTGGGTAAGCATCAGCAGCTCTTGGCCATCACCCATCAAGCGCAAGTTGCCGCCGCCGCGCATCGCCATATTTTGGTACAAAAAGAACATGGCCAACAAACCACCAGCGACATGCAAGTGATCAGTGGCGAGGCACAGATCGATGAGCTGGCGCGCATGTCTGGCGGGGTGAATATCACCGCAGCGACGCGCGCGCATGTCCAAAGTCTGCTCGATGACATCCGCCATGCCGATGAGCTGACCGCCAATACCGAGCCATTAGCGAGGCAGTCATGAGTGCAGCCAATTTGATCCATCATTTTTTGATTCCCAGTGCGCAGATGACAGATGAGCGCTTTGAGGGCGCAGTGATTTATATTTGTCGGCACACGCCAGAGGGAGCGTGGGGCTTTGTCATCAATCAGCCTTTGGTGAACAGCGTCGGTGGTTTGCTCAGTGAGCTGGATTTGCCTGTGACGGCAGCGGCGATGAACACGCCTGCGCTCGATGGCGGGCCTGTGCGCCCTGAGGCAGGGTTTATCTTGCACACAGGGCAGCCTGATTACAAATCCTCATTTGCCATCGCCGAAAATGTCTGTTTGACCACCAGTAAGGACATCTTAACTCAGCTGTCTTATGATGGTCTGCGCCATTATTTGCTGTGCATGGGTTATTGCAATTGGGGCAAAGGGCAGCTGGATGCGGAGCTGGCAGCAGGTGATTGGCATGTGTGCGCTGCCGATTTGCCGACGCTATTTTCTACGCCGTTTGAGGCGCGTCTGGCGGCATGTTATGAGAAAATTGGCATCGATCCAGATCGATTGATCAGCAGTGTTGGATATGCATAATGACAAAAGCAAGTTTGATTTTGGCCTTGGACTATGGCGTCAAAAAAATGGGTATGGCGCTGGGTAACAGCGTCACGCGTGATGCGCGTCCGTTTGACATATTGGCGATGGACAATGGTCAGCCAGATTGGGATAATTTGCTTGGTATCATCGAGCATTGGGGCATTGATCAGATCCTGGTTGGGCTGCCATTAAATATGGATGGCAGCGAATCGATGATCTCAAAACGCGCGCACAAATTCGCTCGGCGCTTGGCGCACCGCTTGGCTGAGCGGCGTCAAGTGGTGTCGGTGTTCACTTATGATGAGCGCCTAAGCTCAAACGATGCAAGACAGACTGCGTGGGAACAAGGATGGATCTCATCACCCAAAGATGCCATCGATGATATCGCCGCGTGTTTGCTGATTGACAGCTATTATCGCCAGCCTGAGTTTGCGGTATTTGTCAACGATCATAAGCCGACACATAAAGACTGAATCTTGCGCCAACCAGCCATCTGGCTTGGGATATCCTTTGTCTATCAATCATGGAAACCGACTCATGCAGCATCATGCTCTGATCAGCGCCCAATTTCGCCGTGCCATCCACCAAGCCAATCTGACTGTGCGCTTAGGATTGCTCGCCATCGCTTGCTTTTGTGTGTTTGGCACATTGGCAAGCCTTGCCGCCTTCAAAGACAGCGCTTGGGTATATTATGCATTTCATTATCTGCCTTATGCACTGATTGCGATCACCATACCGATGAGCTTGTATCATTGGTTTTTATTGATGCGCTATCGGGTGGTGGATTTCTCCATTTTGTTGACTGTGTTGGCAACTGGCCTTTTGACGCTGGCTTTTGCGCTGTCTTGGGGGCTGCGACACGGCGCGGATACGGTGTTTTTTATGGCGCTGTTTTTGGCGATGATTGCATGGTTTGGGATGCCGTTTTTGTTTCGGGTGAATTTGAAAAAGTTTTTGAGTTTTTTGGATGAAAAAGCCAAAAGCATGCCTGATGTATGACTTAACCAAATAGTAGAGTAAATGATGACCACGATTCACCACACCTTAGACACCCAAGGGCTGATCTGCCCTGAGCCTGTGATGCTGCTGCACAAAGCGGTGCGTACGGCTTTGGCAGGCGAGATCATTGAGGTATTGGCCACCGATCCTGCCACCACGCGCGATATTCCCAATTTTTGTCGCCATTTGGGTCATACGCTCATCAGCCAAGAGGCGCTCGATGATGGCTATCGTTATCTGATCCAAAAAAAGCTCGCCTAAGTCTGACTCGATGGCCAAATCCACCACTCCTCGAAAAGACAGCGCGGTCATCTATGACGATGATCCAGAGTATCTGAGCCAATTTCGCGCCTCGATGCTGTCTCGCGGTCTGTCCACCGCTACCAGAAATGCCTATAGCCAAGATCTGCGCCTGTGCCTGCGCCTATCGGATCTGCCCATCACCCAATGGCAAAGCGCCGATGTGCAGGCGCATCTGGCCAAGCTAAAAGCCGCCGATAAATCCGAACGCTCAATTGCACGCAGTTTGGCAAGTTTGCGCCAGTTTTTCTTATGGCAAATCGATCACGGCATGCGCGATGATGATCCTTGTCAATCGATCAAAACCCCAAAGATCGGTAAAGCACTGCCAAAAACCTTATCCGAGGCGCAAGTGACCGCTTTATTGGCCGCACCTGATGCCACCACCGTGCTTGGACTGCGCGATAAGGCGATGCTTGAGGTGCTGTATGCATGCGGCTTGCGTGTCAGCGAATTGACTGGCTTATCCTTACCGCAGCTGAATTTGAATGCAGGCTGGCTGTCGGTCACAGGTAAGGGTAATAAGATGCGCCTGATTCCACTTGGCGACTATGCCCAAGCGGCGCTACAAGAGTATTTATCGGTGCGTGGATCGCTGCTGATTGGCCAAAAAGACTGCCAAGCGGTGTTCCTAACCGAACAAGGCGGCTATATGACGCGGCATAATTTTTGGCATTTGATCAAAAAATACGCCCTGATCGCAGGCATCAGCACGGCCATTTCACCGCACACGCTCAGACACGCCTTCGCCACACATCTGGTCAATCATGGCGCCGATCTGCGCAGTGTGCAGCTGCTGCTTGGACACAGTGATTTGTCCACCACACAGATCTATACGCATGTCGCCACCGCACGCCTTCAAAGTTTGCATGCTGAGCATCATCCGCGCGGCTAAACCTTAAAAAAATACATCTGTAAACTGTAATTTTGGGAAAAATCATGCTAAGATAAAACCATTTACCAAAACTTAGTACATTTATCACCAAACAGACAAACGGATACACCATGACACAGCCAGCCAAACCAGCCAAGCTTGCTTACTTTGAAAAAAGCGATGAAGCGCGCGTCGTCATCACAGGGATGGGTGCTTTAACACCCGTAGGTCAGCAGCTTGATGAGATTTGGGAGAATCTGACCCAAGGCGTCAGCGGCATCACGCGGCTTGATGGCTTTGATGACAAAGCCGTGGCGATCGATGAGTTTCGCGCGCAGATCGCAGGCTTGGTGAAGGATTTTGATGCCAAAGCCTATCTAAACCCAAAAGAAGCACGCCGTTTTGATACTTTTGTGCATTATGCACAAGTAGCAGCGGCGATGGCACTGCATCATGCTGGCTTGATCGATGACATCAAAGGCGATAGCCTGCCGGTCAATGTCGATGGCACGCGTTTTGGGGTAGTGATGGGTTCGGGCATCGGTGGCATTCAGACCATCGAGACCAGCCGTGACACCCTAAAAGAACACGGCGCCAAAAAAGTCTCACCGTTTATCATCCCTGGCACGATTGTCAATATGCCAGCAGGTCTGATCGCCATGCGTCATGGACTCAAAGGCGCAAACCTTGCTACCGCCACCGCTTGTACCACCTCGACGCACGCCATCGGACTTGGCGCGCGCTTGATTGCTTATGGTGACTGTGATGCGGTACTGGTCGGGGGCAGCGAAAAAGCATCAACACCACTTGGGCTATCAGGCTTCGGGGCGATGCACGCACTCTCAACGCGTAACGATGAGCCGACGCGTGCCAGCCGTCCTTTTGATAAGGATCGTGACGGTTTCGTCTTGGGTGATGGTGCTGGTGCGTTGGTACTCGAAAGTCTGGCGCATGCCAAGGCACGCGGTGCGACCATCTTGGCAGAATTGGTCGGCTTTGGGATGAGTGATGATGCCAATCACATCACCAGCCCATCAGCAGGCGGCGAGGGCGCGGAGCGTGCGATGGCAGCGGCACTACAGGATGCAGGCATCAAAGCCTCCCAGGTCGGCTACATCAATGCTCATGGCACCAGCACACCACAAGGCGATGTCGCTGAGAGTCAAGCCATCGAGCGACTATTTGGCAAAGATATCTTGGTCAGCTCAACCAAATCCATGACTGGTCACCTACTGGGTGCTGCAGGGGCGATTGAGGCGATTTTTACCGTACTTGCCCTACAAAATCAGCTGCTGCCACCGACCATCAATCTGGATAATCCTGATGAGGCCTGCACGCTTGACTACATCCCCCATACTGCGCGCCGTGTTGATGGTGTGAATTTTGCCATCTCAAACAGCTTTGGCTTTGGCGGTACCAATGGCTCGCTGCTGTTCCGCAAGTGGGATGACTAAACTAGCATCCAGCACGAAAGCTTTGGGCGATGGCTCAAGGCTTTTTTTGCGCCAAGTGGCTGTGAAGGTGTTGCTAGCAGCATTGGCAAAATTGTGGCATTTTCACTATAATGTGAGGCTGATGATGGCAAATTTGCCATAACCAACCCAATCGACCACTGTAGATGCCATGTCTGATTCTCACACCACTCAACAATCCTCTGCATTTTCACCTGCTACTGCGTCTCTGGCGCTCATCGTCATCGGACTGATGTTCGCTGCTGCCAACATGCGCTCGCCTTTGGTGATGATTGGCTCGATCGCACCGATGCTTGATCGAGACTTTGGCCTAAGTGCTGATCAAATCGGCTATCTGGGCGCGCTGCCGATGCCGTTGTTTGCATTGGGTTCTTTGGTGGCGGCGGTACTGGCTCGGCGCTTTGGGCTGGAGCGGATGATGATTTTGATGACGCTGTTGTTGGCTTGTGGTGTGGCGATGCGCAGCTGGTTTGGGGTGGCGGCATTGTTTTTTGGCACACTGATCTTGTCTTTTGCCATCGGCATGCTAAACGCTCTGACCGCACCATTCATCAAACAATATGCCCCAAATAACATCTCACTAGCCACAGGTGTGTTTAGCCTAAGTATGTCGCTGCTGGCTGGCATTGGCGCATGGTCTGTGGTGCCACTGGCAGACCATGTCGGCTGGCAGATGGCGATGAGTGCGTGGGCGGTGTTTGGCGTGGTGGCGGCACTGATTTGGTGGCGCATCTATCAGGCTCATAGAGGTGCAGCGAAGACGGCAAAGATGGCGCATAACGCTGCCATGATGAATCCTTGGCGCAAAAAAGCCGCTTGGCAAATGGCGGTGCTGCTTGGCTTGCAGTCATTCTTGTTTTATACCATCGCAAGTTTTTTGCCATCCATCGGCATGGGATTTGGGGCAAGTTTACAAGAAGCGACGCATCTGGCATTGGTTTTTCAGCTGATGGCACCGCCTGCGATCCTGATATTGACTTGGCTGATGCGACGCGGTGCATCGGCCAGAGCGTTGGCGCTGACAGGCTGTGTGATGAATGTCACAGGTGTGCTTGGGATGCTGTGGCTGCCTGCCGTGATGGCGCTGTGGTCGGCGCTGATGGGCTTTGGCTGTGCGCTGATATTTACACTTAGCCTAATGATGTTCTCACTGCGCACCACGAGCGCTGAGAGTGCGCGCGATCTGTCGAGCATGGTGCAGGCGGTCAGCTACAGTATTGCCATGTTTGGCCCTTTGATCATTGGCAAGCTGTATGCTTGGCAGGGCGACTGGCAGCTGCCTTTGATGGTGATGGCAGCATTGATGCTGGTCAATGTGCCGTTTGGCTATTGGGCAGCCAGCCAAAGCAAGATCGATACTTAGTTGCGCTTTGCTTTTTGATAACACCTGTTTTATAATCCTTAATAAGCACGGCCAACATAAAGCCAGAGACGATGGCCGCGCATCGGCTTTTTTGGTGTGCTGACTTTCACGATGGATCTTGCGCGCCTTGGATGATGGCGTCATAAGGGGGTGTTGATGATGGGATTGCAGCCATGGCATTGGGCAGTGATTGGCTTATTGCTCATGATTTTTGAGTTATTTTTACCAAGTTTTGCGGCCTTATGGTTTGGGGCGGCAGCGCTCATCACTTCGGTGGTGTCTTGGTTTGTGCCGATGGGTCTGCTTGCACAAGTCATGCTGTGGCTTGGGCTGTCGGTGCTGTTTTGTGTACTGTGGTTTCGCTTGGTGCAGCCGCGCATCAAGACGCGTACCAAAGCTGGTCTGGGTGGCGCGGTGATTATCGGTGAGATCGGTATGATCACGCAGGTGGTGTGTGATGGTGGTACGGGCATCGTGCGTTTTTCGGTGCCAAAAGTTGGTGCTGCCGAGTGGCTGTGCCGCAGCGCAGATGGTCAAGCCATCGCTGTGGGCGAGCGCGTCATCGTTACCCGCGTGATGGGCAATGAGCTGATCGTCACCAAAAAATAAAGCACAAATTCAAAGGATCGATCACGATCGTTATCATTGATTAATAAGGGGAAAATTATGGAGCTGAGCATTGTGGGTTTGGCGTTGATCGCCTTGGTGGTTTTCACCATTTATAAAGGGGTGAAAATGGTCTCCCAAGGCGAAAAATGGATCGTACAGCGACTGGGTAAATACCATCAGACGCTAGAGCCGGGTCTGAATTTTATCATTCCTTATGTGGATAATGTGGCCTATAAAGTCACCACCAAAGACATCGTGCTTGACATCCCAAGCCAAGAGGTCATCACCCGAGACAATGTCGTGATCATCGCCAATGCCGTGGCTTATATCAACATCGTGCAGCCTGAACACGCTGTCTATGGCATCGAAAATTATGAGCATGGCATCCGCAATCTGGTGCAGACCTCACTGCGCTCGATCATCGGCGAGATGGATCTGGATGCAGCATTGTCCAGTCGCGATCAGATCAAAGCGCAGCTCAAGCACGCCATCAGCGATGACATCTCCGACTGGGGCATCACCCTAAAGACTGTCGAGATCCAAGACATCAAGCCATCAGCGACCATGCAGCTGGCGATGGAAGAGCAAGCCGCCGCCGAGCGCCAACGCCGTGCGATGGTGACGCGTGCTGATGGCCAAAAACAAGCCGCCATCTTAGAAGCCGATGGTCGTCTCGAGGCATCGCGTCGTGATGCCGAAGCACAAGTGGTGCTGGCGCGTGGCTCAGAGGAATCGATTCGTCTGATCTCACAAGCGATGGACGGCAAAGAGATGCCGGTGGTCTATCTGCTGGGTGAGCAGTACATTAAGGCGATGAATGACATGGCGCAGTCAAACAACGCCAAAACTGTGGTACTGCCTGCTGATATTCTCAATACCGTCAAAGGACTGGTGGGCGATAAATTTAAGTCTTAATACCTCAAACCAAAACCCTTTGCCGTCACTTGTCAAAGGGTTTTGCTGGGGTATGTTATCAATGAGTTTTCGCCAACTGGTCTAATGGTCGGCACGCACCGCACCATGCGCATCCAAAAATGCCATGATTTCACGCACTTTCTCATCAAGCAAATCCGCATCGCCACGAGTTTCGATATTTAGGCGAATCAAAGGCTCAGTGTTGCTTGAGCGCAGATTAAATCGCCAATCGCCAAAGTCAAGACTTAAGCCATCAAGCGTATTTTTGGCAGGATTCAGCGCGCCATATTTATCTTCTAAAGCTTGGCTGATGGTCGCTGCATCAGACTGTCCAAGCTTGAAATTAAGCTCGCCTGAACTTGGAAATGCAGTAATATAGTCATCGACAAGTTCTGCCAAAGATTTGCCCGTCACTGATAACAGTTCAATCAATAGCAGCCACGGCACCATACCGCTGTCGCAGTAGAAAAATTCTTTGAAATAATGATGTGCTGACATCTCGCCACCATAGATGGCACCTGTTTCACGCATCACTTGCTTGATGAATGAATGTCCAGATTTACTCAGTGCTGGTGTGCCGCCCAGCTGCTCGATGACATGTTCGGTGTTATAAATCACGCGTGGGTCATAGACGATGGTCTCGCCCTGATGCTTTTGTAAAAATGCCGCTGCAAGCATACCGACAACATAACTGCCATCGATAAATCGACCATCGGCATCAAATAAGAAACAGCGGTCAAAGTCACCATCGAACGCCACACCAAAATCCGCCTGATGTGTAAGCACGGCATCACGGGTCGATGCTTGGTTGGCGATGATCATTGGGTTTGGGATACCATTTGGGAAGCTGCCATCAGGCGTATGATGCACTTTGATCAGCTCAATCGGTGCACCAGCTGACGCCAAGCGGGCTTCGATGGCATCAACCACAGGGCCTGCTGAGCCGTTGCCGCTGTTGACGATGATTTTTTTGGCGGTGAATTTGGCGGTATCCACAAAGCTCATCAGCTTATCGATGTAGGCAGTTTTGTCTGATTTTTCAATCACCCTCCCTTTTGGCGCATCAATAAACTCACCACTTTCTGCCAAGGCACGTACTTCAGCCAGTCCCGTATCAGCACTGATTGGGCGAGAATTTTCACGAACCATTTTTAAGCCATTATAATTAATTGGGTTGTGGCTTGCGGTGACTTCGATGCCACCGATAGCATCATAAAAACTGGTGGCAAAATACACTTCCTCAGTGCCTGTCATGCCAAGGTCAATCACATCGACACCGGCATCAGTGATGCCCTCGATGGCGGCTGATTTTAGGGCAAAGCTTGATGGGCGAATGTCTGCACCGATGACGATGGCAGGTTGGTTGTGTGTGGTGTTATTTGCCAAAATCTGTGCAAAAGCACGGCCGATGCGATAAGCGATGGACTCGTCCAGATTGACGCCAAGCTCGCCACGCACATCATAAGCCTTAAAGCAGTCGATGGTCATTGGGGCATATGTGCTCATAATTTTTCCTAATGAGTAGAGGTGATATTTGGTCTATTGTAGCATGACTTGGATGGATGTGTGACTGGATTTGGTAAAGTTTTGCAAAAGTGCTTATCTGCGCATAAGTTTATCAATTTTTAGACTAAGAATTTGGCGGTAAATTGTCAAAAAATTTGCTATGCTAATAGCACAATAATCACATCTAGGGAGTTTTTTTATGAAAATCGCCAAAAATA
Source organism: Moraxella sp. RCAD0137 (assembly GCF_002894025.1). Classification (NCBI taxonomy): domain Bacteria; kingdom Pseudomonadati; phylum Pseudomonadota; class Gammaproteobacteria; order Moraxellales; family Moraxellaceae; genus Moraxella; species Moraxella sp. RCAD0137. The sequence goes on along the minus strand of NZ_LTCC01000008.1, from coordinate 52,404 downwards.
TCACCGAACTCGTTGGCAACACACCGCTGGTTGAGCTATCAAACCTAACAGCAGGGCTGAAGGCTCGTGTGGTGGTGAAGCTTGAATCATTTAACCCTGCAAGCTCTGTCAAAGATCGTATCGCTCTTGCGATGATTGATGATGCCGAAAAATCAGGTCAAATCACCAAAGACACCACCATCGTCGAGGCGACCAGTGGCAATACTGGCATTGGCCTTGCAATGGTAGCAGCGGCGCGCGGTTATAAGCTTGTCATCACCATGCCTGAGAGTATGAGCCTTGAGCGTCGTGCACTACTGCGTGCTTATGGTGCTGAGCTTGTGCTGACACCAGCAGCTGAGGGCATGGGTGGTGCGATTGCCAAGGCGAATGAACTGGCAGCACAAGATGGCTACTTTATGCCACGCCAATTTGACAACCTTGCCAATCCACAAGTGCATCGTGACACCACCGCCCAAGAGATTTGGAATGATACTGACGGTCAAGTGGATATCTTGGTCGCAGGTGTGGGTACAGGCGGTACCATCACTGGTGTGGGTGAAGTGTTAAAAGCCAAAAAAGACAGCGTGCAAGTCGTCGCCGTCGAACCACAAGCATCGCCGGTACTCTCTGGTGGCCAAAAAGGCCCACACCCAATCCAAGGCATCGGCGCAGGCTTTGTGCCAGCAGTGCTGAACACCGAGATTTACGATGAGATTGTGACGGTGGCGAATGACGATGCCTTTAAGGTGGCTCGTGAGTTGGCTGCCAAAGAAGGTCTGCTTGTTGGTATCTCATCAGGTGCGGCAGTGAAGGCGGCACTGGAGCTGGCGGCTCGTGATGAGAACGCAGGCAAGCTGATTGTGGTGATTATCCCATCATCAGGCGAGCGTTATTTATCGACCGCATTGTTTGCAGATTTGGCACAATAATCCGCCAAGGCAAAACACTCAAAAACCATCGATTGTGGTATCATACCCATCGATGGTTTTGTACTTTAAATCACATTTATTCTTGCCCATAGATGATATATGTAGTATCTTCGACTTTGATAGCAATTTGAGAAAATATTTTAAAAAGCTTGCTATCCTCAGGGAGTGAATTTAAGGCACTCTTTTCCTGTTCAACAAGAATTTGCGTATCATCGGGATAATTCAATATTGTGATTTCAAGTGTGATTCTTTGATTTGTGATTTGATTAGTATTTGAATTAATATGACTGATCGCATTTTTATAAGTTTCACATAAATCAAAACTATCGGGTCTGTATTGCACACATGTATCTGGCGATGATGATGGTTTTGCATTAATGATGCAATGTAGTACACTGATATTTGTTTTGTGTTGCAGATCAAATTTCATATTTTACCTCCTAATTGGGTTTATTAGTCGTTTATCTTAACATAAACAAACTGGGTGAAAAAAATTAGTATAAAGGACTTATCATGACCAAACAAAATCTACCAACATTAGCAATCGCTGATACGCAAATTGCCCTATCTAGAGTAAGTACCAGCCTATCCATTGCCAATAAACTATTGGCAAATATCGATCCTTTTGAGCAACATTGGCGCTGGTGGAGTGGTCTTACAGTGGAATGGAAGTGGGGGCTAACTCAATCATATCTGCATTGGGGTGAGGAAATATGGGAGGTCGAGCATGACAAGCAGAGAATGCGAGACATATTAAGTGATTTGACTGCAAAATCAGGGTTAAGTATTCGTGGTTATTTATCTCAAGATGAATTTCAATATGTGCAATGTTTGTCTTATTTGAAAAATTTATCAGAGCTTAGCTTTGAGGATATGTCAGGGTATATTAAACTAGATTTTGTTCAATCCTTACCGAAGTTAAAAAGCCTAGAATTGGCAAACTACGAGTGTGGTATAATTTGGACTCCTTTAGATATTGATGATATTTCTTATTTGACGAGTTTAAAACATTTGGAGAATTTGGTTTTTGGCGGTCAAAAGCTCTATGATATTAGCCCTTTGGCACAATTGATAAGCCTAAAATCACTTGAGTTTACTGCAGAAAATATTTCTGATTTTTCATGTCTTGAAAATCTGAACAATTTGGTTTATTTAAGCATGGGGTGTGCTAAATCAATTCCTTATTTAAATCTTGAAAAGATGCATCATCTTAAAACTTTGGAAATTGAGTTTTGTTCTGACTTTAACTGGGGTAGGGTTGTTTTATCGGATTTGGCAAAGTTGGAGAGATTAAACATTCGTGGGAATGGATTATCAGATATTGAGCACTTATCTAAAATCAATTGTTATAATCTAAAAGAATTTGATTGTAGCTTTAATCATATTTCTGAAATATCTTGCTTACAAGACCTAAGCGGTCTTGAAGTTCTAAAGGCATTTTCAAATAATATTTCCAATATTCTCCCCTTAAAAAACCTAAAGAATTTAAGATTGCTAAGCTTGGGTGAAAATAATATCACTAATGTTGAAAGCTTGACAGATTTGGTGGATTTGGAGTTTTTGGATCTTAGGTCAAACCAAATTACCAATGTGACTTCATTGGCAGGACTCACAAAATTAACAGATTTGGTTTTAGTAGATAATCCAATCAGTCAATGGCAAATTGATCAACTAAGTACTTTATTGCCAAATTGCTCTATTTATTTTGGCGATGATTATCCACCAAATCAAGAAATTATTTTCTATGGTCATTCTATAGTCGAATTTAGAATGAGGATGCTTAACCATGCAAACTGAAGCGCTCTTTTCTAATATCGCCGAACGAATACAAACAGAAATCCAATCTGCCAAACAAGAGATTTATGTGGCAGTTGCTTGGTTTACTCACCGAGAACTGTTTGCTGCTTTGCTACAAAAAGCACAATCAGATGTTAAAGTACAATTGATGATTTCCAACGATGACATCAACCAAAATGCCATTGATTTTGAGCAACTCAATTTGGGTAAGTCTGCCATCTATCGGGTTGGCGATGGCAATATGGATTTGATGCATAATAAATTCTGTGTGATTGATGGCTATACAGTGATAACTGGTTCATACAATTGGAGTTATAAGGCTCAAAAGAATCATGAAAATATTATCATTACCAAAGGTGATGATGTGTTGGCGAGGCAATTTATCAATCAATTTGTTGCACTTCGTCAAATGTATTTTGGTTCAATGCAGAATGCACAATCGGTCGATTTTGATTTGAACAAAGTTATTCGGCGACTAGATATTTTAAAAAATTACATTTTGCTAGAAGACGAAGAGGATATTGCTAGAGAGCAAGATAAGTTGGCAGCATATCAGCATGATGAATTGGATTTGATTATTCAAAGTTTACATGCGCAGCAGTATCATCAGGCAATACAGCTGATTGAAGAGTTCATTCAGAAAAATAAGCAGATCACTTTGTTTGTTGATGCAGAATTGACCGCACTGAAGTTTGAAATTCGAAAGCTTGAGCATCAGCTGCTGGCATATGATACAGAAAAAACCGAGCTTGAAAAGTTGCTTTCAGATTTTCATCATGCTCATACAGAAGCACTGGGTGATTGTATTGAGCGTTTATTATTTCTCAAGAAACAGTTGGCAAGCAATGAAGAAGAATACCGAGAAGCAGAGCAGGATGAACAAGCTTATCGAAAGCAAGTAATTCAAGAGCGAGAAAAGCAAATTATTCAATTAAGCAATGAAGAAAAAAGAGCATTGAAACAGGCTTATCGCAAAGCCAGCCAGATATGTCATCCTGACCGAGTTAGTGATGAGATAAAAAATCAAGCTCAAGAAATTTTTGTTGAGCTTAACCATGCATATGAGAAGAATGATTTGCAAGCGGTGCAAAATATTTTGAAGCAATTGCAAAACGGTGTCTTTAAAGCCAAATCAGATACGGTCAACCAAAAAGACGAATTGCACGCCGAGATTGCAACACTAAAGGCAAAAATTGCCAAGCTAGAACAGCAAATTTGTACAATTAAAGACAGTGAAAGCTATCAAGAGATTATGCAAATCGATGATTGGCAGCAGTATTTTGCAGACATTAAAGTGCAATTGCAAGATGAAATCGTGCGACTCGAAGAGATGTTATAATTCCCATCGATGGTTTTATTTTAGGATAATCACATGACCCCAAGCCGAGACATTGCCGATTTACTTGCTTTGATGGCGCGCCTGCGACGCGACTGCCCGTGGGATGCCAAGCAGACCAACCAAAGCCTAGTGCCATACGCCATCGAAGAGGCCTATGAGCTTGCCGAAGCCATCGGGCGTGGCGATATGGATGATATCAAAGGTGAGCTTGGTGATGTGCTATTACAAGTCGTGTTTCACGCACATTTGTACTGTGAGCAGGGTAAGTTTGATTTTGGTGATGTGATTTATCAGTTGATGGAAAAGTTAATCCGTCGCCATCCCCATGTATTTGATAAAGAAAATCTAAAAACTGACGAAGATGTCAAACGCCGTTGGGATGAGATTAAAGCACTTGAAAATCAAGGCAAGCCGCCACGCCGTATCTTGGATGTCAATGCAGGCAGTAGTCTGATGCAAGCCCAAGATGTCCAAAAAGCCGCTGCCAAAGTCGGCTTTGATTGGGATCATCTTGATGGTGCTGTGGCAAAATTATATGAAGAAATCGGCGAGCTTGCCGAGCTGATCCGTGATGCCAAGGGTAATTATCTGGATAAAGCAAACATCAATAGCCAAAAGGTAAGCGATGAGATCGGTGATTGTTTCTTTAGCTTGGTGAATGTCGCTCGCAAGCTTGGTGTCAATAGTGAGATGGCGACTTTGGGAGCGGTGATGAAGTTTCGCCGACGCTTTGAGTTTATCGAAGATCGGCTCATCGAACAAGACAAATCGGTGAATGATGCGACGCTCGATGAGATGGATCGGCTGTGGGATTTGGCAAAGACAACAGGGCTATGATGAAAAGTTGTGCGCTATCCATACTGATATTATTAAGTATTACTCATCAGTCATTGGCAAATACAGTCACGCCCAAGCAGTGCTATCCTGATGCCATCAGCGCTTATGAGGCCTTAACAAAATATGATCGCACGCATGCCAAGATCATCAATATCAACACCGCCAGTGCTGCCGAGCTGACTTCATTGACAGGCATCGGGCATACCACTGCAGCTGCCATCATCGAGTATCGCAAAGCCAATGGTAGCTTTGGCAGTGTCGATGAGCTGTTATATGTCAAGGGCATTGGTGCTGCGACTTTAAACAAAAATCGCCATCGCCTAAGCGTCATGTCGCGTTAACCAAAGTTTGGCCAAATTGACAGGTTCACCACCGCATCGCACTGGCAGATTCTATGCCCCAAAAGGGTGGTGATGTGATGAAATTGTGTTTTTTATTCGCTTTTTTGGCAGATACGCGTTAAAATAAAGGGTTTAGTAAGATAACTTTATGGGACATTTCCCAACATCAAGGAGTAGGCATGGGCAGATCGCCTAAAAAGCCAAAACAAAAGAAAATCATGCGTAGCACGCATTCGGCAAAATCCCTGCAACTACAAAAAGGCAGCTTGCCGCACAGCATCGTCGAGGTCATCGGCGCACTCCATAAAGCAGGCTTTGAGGCGTACATCGTCGGTGGCGGTGTGCGTGACAGCTTGCTTGGCCTTGCGCCCAAAGATTTTGATGCCGTCACCGACGCACGACCTTATGAGATTAAGGCGATTTTTGGTGGTCGTTGCCGTATCATCGGGCGTCGTTTTCAGCTGGCTCATGTGTATTCTGGCCGTGAGATGATCGAGGTGGCGACTTTTCGTGCGCCGCCCAAAGATGACACGCACACCACGGATGAGGGCATGATTACCCGCGACAATGTCTGGGGCGATATTGAGCAAGATTTTGCGCGCCGTGATTTTAGTATCAATGCCTTGTATTATCAGCCGATCAAAGGTGAGGTACTGGATTTTTGTGGTGCGCTCGATGACATCGAAAATAAGGTTTTGCGCCTATTGGGTGATGCGCGTGTACGCATTGAAGAGGACCCTGTGCGCCTATTGCGCGCATTGCGCTTTAAGGCAAAACTGGGCTTTGAGTTTGATGATGCGTTGGCGGCTCAATTTCATGAGGATAATTGGGCGCTACTTGAGCAAGTATCAGCGCATCGTTTGTATGACGAGAGCCAAAAGATGTTTGGCGGCGGCTATTTGGCTGCGCTGTTGCCTTTACTATTTAAACATGGCGCGATGAACAGCTTGATGAATTATGCGCCAAATGAGCCGACTGTGCTGATGACAGCGGTGGCAATCAATACCGATCGTCGTGTGGCGATGGGCAAAAGCGTCAATCCTGCGTTCTTTTATGCAGCGATGCTGTGGGAAAATTATCTGCATCAATTGGCAAAATACAAAAAGCGCGGCCTGCCATTTCATGAAGCACAGCTCAAAGCTGCCGAAAAAACCATCGATGCTCAGCGGATTAAGACCGCGATTCCAAAGTTTGCCGAGCAATTTATCAGCGATATTTGGATCTTGCAGCCGAAGCTTGTCAATCCACGCGTGCGCGACATCGCCAACCTTGAACGCTTGCCGAAGTTTCGGGCGGCATTTGACTTTTTGGTGATGCGAGAAAGCCATGATAATCATCCGCTCACCGAGCCGACCAATGGCATGGGCGCATGGTGGCAAGCCTATCAAGAGGCATCGGCTTCTGATAAAGCGCTGATGATTGAGAATTTCGGATCCGAATCAGGCATTCCCAAGCGCCGCCGCCGCGAGCGCAATAAAGACGCCAAAAGCCGCGAACTTGATCAGCTGAGAGAGCTGTCACTGCGCAGTGATGAGGTGATCGCCACGCGCCCTGAGCCACTGTTCGTGGTGCCGGGCGCTGAGGCTGTGGTCAAAGATGCTGCCAAATCCTTAAAAGTAGCGCAGCTTGAGCCGACTAAGCCTGTGCCTGTATTTGATCCAGTGGAGTTTAGTGAAGCGGATTTTGCCAAATTGCTGGCCAATGACGAGCCATACATTCCGCCATCGCGCCATCGTAAGCGCAAGCCATCATCAAACTTATCCATCATCGAGCGCGAAGCTGGACTTAGTGAAAGCGATGTGGCAGCGCAAGATGATGGCTTATTCAGTCAAGAAAGCACCACGCCAAAACGCCGTCAGGCCAAACCAGCAGCCAGCAACAAACGCACCAAAGCTGCCAAGCCAAGCAGTAAAGCTAAGGCAAATCAATCAACAGCCAACTCCAATGCCGCTGTGGTGGCGGATGATGCGACAGACAAGCCAAAACGCCGTCGTCGCAAGTCCAATGCTAAGCCAAAGGCAGATGAGTGATGGATGGACAGATGACCATTTGTTATATCGGATTGGGCGGTAATATCAGTAATGCGCTTGGCACGCCCACCGAGCATATCGGCAACGCCATCACAGCGTTTGTGGATAGTGATGATTTTGATGATGTCAAGGTGTCATCGCTATATACATCCAAGGCGTATGGCGTCACCGATCAGCCTGATTTTGTCAATGCGGTATTGATGGCAAAGACCAGCTTATCACCCTTGGCATTGCTTGATTTTTGCCAAAGTCTTGAGACGGGTGCGGGGCGGGTACGGCTACGCCATTGGGGTGAGCGAAGTCTAGATGTCGATGTCCTGCTGTATGGCGACGCCATGATCGATAACGAGCGACTGATTGTCCCGCACAAAGAGTTGATGCTGCGTAATTTTGTGCTGATTCCACTGCTTGAGCTGACGCCTGACTTGATGGTACAGGGGCAAGCATTGGCACAGCTACCTGCCGCCCAAGATTGGCAAGGGCTTGAATTGGCAAAATAAACCACCATTAATCCAGCGATCGCCAAGCCATTTTTGGCTAAGATTTTGCAATGACAATTTTGGAATTATAATAATGAGCTATCTTGCCACACCTGCCAAGCCACCAGTCACCTTAAGCACGCTAAACAAACTCAAAGCCAAAGGCGAGAAATTCTCTTGCCTAACTTGCTATGATGCCAGTTTCGCCCATGCGATGGATCAAGCAGGGATTGAGACCATTTTGGTCGGTGACAGTCTGGGCATGGTGGTACAGGGTCATGATTCGACTCTGCCTGTGACGGTAGCGGATATGGCATATCACACTGCCAATATCGCTCGTGCCAATCGCACTGCACTGATTTTATGCGATTTGCCATTTTTGAGTTATGCCACTTTGTCTGATGCCATCAATAGTAGCCGTGCTGTGATGCAAGCTGGTGCCAATGTCGTCAAAATCGAAGGCGGTCGTGAGCTTGCCGAGACGGTACGAGTACTGGCACAAGCAGGCGTGCCGACCTGCGTGCATCTGGGGCTGACACCACAGCTTGTCAACGTCTTTGGTGGCTATAAGGTGCAGGGCAAGACTGATGAAGCTGCTGCCAAGCTACTGGAGGATGTGCAGATTTTGGTGCAGGCAGGTGCCGCGATGGTACTGCTTGAGTGCGTGCCAGCGGCACTTGCCAAGCAAGTGACCCAATCGGTCAGCGTGCCAGTCATCGGTATCGGTGCAGGCGTGGATACTGATGGCCAAGTGCTTGTCATGCATGATATGCTGGGCGTCTATACTCGTAAGCCTGCCAAATTTGTCAAAAATTTTATGACAGACAGCACCAATGTGACAGGCGATATCACAGGGGCATTTGCTGCTTATCATCAAGCAGTCAAGAGCCAAACTTTCCCAACCGATGAGCATACCTTTTAATCCCATAATTACAACAATAAGGATACGCTGATGCAAATTTTTCATACCATCACTGAACTGCAAGCCGCATTGTCTGCTACTCAAGGCAAAATCACCTTAGTGCCGACGATGGGTAATCTGCATGAGGGGCATTTGACCCTTACCAAAATCGCTCGCACCCATGCTGATGTCGTGGTGGTGAGTATTTTTGTCAATCCGACTCAGTTTGGCGTGGGTGAAGATTTTGACAGCTATCCACGCACACTGGATGCGGATGTGGCGGCACTCAGTGATGTGGGCGTGGATTTTGTTTTTGCGCCGAGCGTCGATGAGATGTATCCGACTTATCCGCCGAATGTGCAGGTGCTCTCAGGTGAGATTACCAAGCTATTGTGTGGCAAATCCCGTCCGACGCATTTTGATGGCGTAGGTTTGGTGGTGAGTAAATTATTCAACATCGTGCGTCCTGATGTGGCGGTCTTTGGCAAAAAAGACTACCAACAGCTTGCCATCATCAGACAGCTCAATGATGAGCTGAACTTTGGTATTGACATCATCGGTGCTGACATCGTGCGAGCCGATGATGGTTTGGCATTATCATCACGCAATCAGTATCTGAGTGTCGATGAGCGAGCGGTTGCACCTGTGCTATCACAGACATTGCAAGCATTGGCGGACAAGCTTGCACGGGCAAGTATCATTGATTATGGTGCTTTGATTGATGATGCCAAGGCGACGCTGACCCAAGCAGGCTTTGTGGTGGATTATCTAGAAATTTATAATCGACAATTACAAACTGTCAGCCAAGCGGACAAAGCTTTGGTGATTTTGGCGGCGGCATGGCTTGGTAAGGCACGCCTGTTGGATAATCTGGAAGTGGATTTGACCCAAGCAAGATAGCGTGCTACTTGTGGTCATGGTGCGGTATTCGTTGGTCAATTGATGACAAAAAAGGTTTCACATGAAACAGGTACAAGACAGCCCAATTTCAATCATCATTGTTTCAGGGCGTAGTGGCTCAGGTAAGACTTCGGTGCTCAATATCCTAGAAGACTTTGGCTATTATGTCATCGATAATTTGCCGCCATCACTGCTGGCAGGGGCGGTGGCTCGCTTGACCGATGATACCAACATCCGTAAAATCGCACTGGGCGTTGATGTGCGTGTACCAGGGGCGGATTTGTCCAATTTCCCAACCGTACACGAAGAGCTGATTCGCCAATACGGTGAATCCGCCATCAAAGTTCTGTATGTCACGGCAGATGAGCCAGTGCTGGTGGCACGATTTGGGGCGACACGCCGTGTGCATCCGTTGATGGCAAATGGCACGGTAGGCAATCTGCCCAAAGCAATTCACAGTGAGATTGAGCTACTTGAGCCCATCGCCCAGCTTGCTGATATTAAGATTAACACGAGCCTGCTAAACACCCATGAACTCAAAGAGCGGGTGCGTGATCATCTGGGCGTTGAGACAAAGGTCACGGTGAATCTGCTGTCGTTTGGCTTTAAATATGGCACGCCGATCGATGCCGATTTTGTGTTTGATGTGCGTATCTTGCCCAATCCGCATTGGGATGAGACACTGCGCGCGCAGACAGGTGAAGATGAGTCGGTAAAAGCGTTTTTTGGGCAGTATCCAGAAGTCGATGCGATGGCGGATGATATTGCCGAGTTTTTGGGTAAGTGGTTGCCAAATTTCTTGCACAATAACCGCCACAGCCTCACCATTGCCATCGGCTGCACGGGCGGTAAGCATCGCTCGGTGTATGTGACACGTGGCGTGGAGGATAGGCTTGCCAAGCTGCTGCCTGATGAGATGATGATCAAAACCAAGCACCGTGAAAAACGCTATTGGTGCTGCTGATTAAACCTTGGGCATGGTTTGCCATCTGCGCTAAACTGATTAAAAATTGAACAATATAACTTGAGAGCTTTATGATAGACTGGTCAAAAATGGATATGCGAGTCTCTCGCACCGAAATCAAAAAATCCCACGAACGCTTGCAGGCACTGGCGTTGCCACTTGCCAATCTCTCCAAAAAACAACAAAAAAATCTGCCAGTCAGCGAATATTTTTTGGATGAATTGGCGCAGTTATCCAGCATCAGCTCGGCAGCCGCCAAAAACCGCCAAATCAAGCGTATCGGCAAGCTGATCGTCGAAGAAGATCGTCATAGTTTGACCGCGGCGTTGTTTGAATGCAAATTTACACCAGAGCAGATCGCCAAGATTGAGACTTGGTATAGCCGTCTGAATTTGGCGGATGAAGCGACAATCAAGCAGTTTGTTAAGCAGTTCAATGCCAGTGAATTTAACAGCATTTATCAGCTGCTACTGTGGATCGAATATGCCAAGCATCTGAGCGACGATGAATTGTTGGAAGAGAGTTTGGCGGATTTTCATAGCTATGTCAAAGAAGTGGCGATTTTATCGACTTGATGGATCGTGATATTGGCAGCCATAAAATGGCCTTGTTGCCAGCTTGGCGCTGCGATCAAGCCGCTCATCTATCCTGCAGAAGTGACCGCTAATCAATGTAACAATTCAATGTAACAATGCCACATGAAATTGGGTTCATGTGGCATTGTTACTTGTCCTGTTCAAAGCTTTGGCACGCGGTTTAACTTGCGTATCTTGGCTTAGCCCTATGTGATTTCCTTAATACAGCCATCATCCGTGAGCCAGTCATTCCATCGACTGTATTCCTTTGCTGTATGATCATTATCGCAAATTGCCAAAATGTACGCCAGTGGCAGATGACGGCAATCTGTGTAAGCATTTTCTTACAAAGCAACGCTCTGCTTGTCTAACATGAGAATCTGCGCTATCATGCAAGCACGGATGAAAAACTTAAGGAGAATATCATGGCTCGCGTGAAACTCAATCCACCGCCAACGGTACTGTACCGCACACAGATGCAGGTGCAAGTCGGGGATTTGAATTATGGCAACCATTTGGCCAATGATGCGGTACTAAAACTGGTGCATGAGGCGCGTCTGCGTTGGTTGGCTACAGGTGGATTTTCTGAGCTTGACGCTGGCGGGGCAGGACTGATCATGGCGGACGCGATGGTGCAATATGCCGCCCAAAGTTTTTATGGCGAGGTGCTAGATTTTGCCATCGGAATCGGTGAGATCACGGGTTCAGGCATCGAGATTTACACCACCATCACGCGTAAGGCCGATGATCAGCTGATTGCTTTGGTTAAAAATGGCATGGTATTTTTTGATTATCAGCAACAAAAAGTAGCGAAAGTGCCGGAGCGATTTGTGCAGTTTTTGGGGATTTAGTTGGAAGGGCGGGCCGTGTACCCGTATTTTTGCCAAACTGTGATTTAGATCGCTGCTTGGCCGCTCACACTCAAACAAAAAAATCAGCATCTGTTGGGCAGATGCTGATCAATGACCGAAAATTACTTCTTCTCTTCACGCACTTTATTGACTAGAAAATCAACCACTTGCGGTACTTTGGCATCTTCGCCTGAGACCACATATTTGCCATGCACCACGACGGCAGGTACGCCCGACAGACCATAGCGCATCGCACCAGCTTTGGCGCGCTCGATTTTGGTGGTGACAGCGAATGAGTTATATAGACTGTCAAATTTGGCCTTATCCACGCCTTGTGAGGCATACCAGTTGCTCAGCTCAGACTGTGAGCCGATGACGCGACGGTTGCCGTCTTTGTGGACGGTGTCAAATAGGATTTGATGGGTTTTTTCTTGAGCGCCAAGCTGCTGAGCGGCATAAAAGCCACGCGCTGCCACTTCCCACATTGGGTTCATCGCCGCTGGGGTTTGGAAGAATGCCACATCATTGGCACGGGTTTTTGCCCATTTTTGCATATGCGGTTCTAGGTTGTAGCAGTGTGGGCAGCCATACCAAAAGAACTCACGCACCACGATGACATCGCCTGCGATATTCTCAGGATTGGCCAAAACCTGATAATCCTTACCTTCAACAAAATTGGCGTGACTAAGTGTCGCAAGGCCAACAGCGGCCGCCAGCAGTGTCGTTTTTAGAGCAAATTTCATGAGTCTTTCCTTTATTGCGCTACACATAACATAAAAAAGAACAAAACCCTCAGCCATCGTCGGTGATGGGTCTTGGGTTATTAATACAATGGGTATAGTTTAGCGCATTTTTTGGCAAATGTGGCAATAGTTTTCTTAATGCTTCGTTGCAAATTGTGTAAATTTTTGTAGTCATCCCTCAATATTGGGTAAAAATCTGTCTCATTGTTAAGCTTAGATGACACGGTTTTAACATCCAAAAAGCCAAATCAGATCACCCGTTGTGCATGGCTGTCAAACTGACTGTCAATTTTTGGTTGCTAAAACCAAGTCTATTTTTATCCAAAATTGCTCAAAAACTCAGCGCATCACTGTGATCAAAAGTGGTCAAAACCATCGAAAAATGGTAAGATAGAGCCAATTTATCTTTTATATAACCTAGGAAGCACTATGCACAGCCAAGCAGATACCACCGCGCATAACGCCGATTTTGATGAGATTGGCAAATTCACCAAGCTTGCCGATGAGTGGTGGGATCGTATGGGGGCGTTCAAGTCCTTGCATGACATCAATCCGCTACGCCTAAACTGGATCGAAGATCGTACCAATGAGCATCTAGGCTCGCCGCTACAAGGCAAAAAAGTCGTGGATATCGGCTGCGGTGGCGGGATTTTAGCGCACTCGATGGCGGTGCGTGGCGCAAGCGTGCTGGGCATTGATCTGGGTGATGAGAACCTAAAAGCCGCTGCCATCCATGCTGATAAAACAGGCATGAGCGAGCAGGTGCAGTTTCGCTGTGTGCCGGCTGAAGTCTTGGCAAGCGATGAGGCTGAACAATATGATGTGGTGACCTGCATGGAAATGCTTGAGCACGTGCCTGATCCATCGGCGATCGTGCAGGCGTGTTTTGATTTGACCAAGCCTGGTGGCGTGTGCGTGATGAGTACCATCAATCGCAATCCAAAATCCTATCTGTTCGCCATCGTCGGCGCTGAATATGTGCTCAATCTGGTCGATAAAGGCACGCACGATTATCACAAATTCATCACGCCAGCAGAGCTTGACCAGATGGCACTGCGAGCAGGTTTTCGCCGATTTGACATGACAGGCTTACACTACAACCCCATCACTAAGCACTACTGGCTGTCCAATCGCAATGTCGATGTGAACTACATGATGGCATTTGTTAAGCCAAGCGAGTAACTGATGAAAAAACTGCAAGCGGTCTTATTTGACCTAGATGGTACGCTGATTGATACTGCCCCTGATTTTATCCGTATCATCAAAGACTTATGCCGTGAAGATGGGCGAGATGCTCCATCGGATGCTGCCATTCGTGAGCAGGTATCGGCAGGCGCTCGTGCGATGGTGAAGCTGATTTTTGGCGAAAAATTCCACGATGTCAGCGATGATGATGCTGAGCTGTTGGCGTATCGTCAGGCGTTTTTGGATCGTTATGAGGCCGATATTTGTGTCGATAGCCAAGTCTTTGCAGGGCTAGAGACGCTACTGGCGACGCTTGAGCAGCAAGGCGTGCCTTGGGGGATTGTGACGAATAAACCTCGCTATTTGGCGACCAATTTGCTCCATCGACTTGCCCTAAGCGATCGCTGTGCGGTGCTGGTTTGTCCTGATGATGTAACGCATACCAAGCCTGATCCTGAGCCGATGTATCTGGCGTGCGACACCCTCAAGGTCGATCCGACGGCGTGCCTGTATATCGGCGATCATCATCGTGATATCGAGGCAGGTAAGGCAGCAGGGATGACGACGGTGATTGCCAAGTTTGGTTATTTATCCAAAGACGATTTGGCAAGCCTAGATACTTGGGGTGCGGACGCCATCATTGAGACACCAGATGAGCTGCGTGAGTGGGTGCTTGGGCAGATTTAAGTTTATCAAAGTATTTAAGTTTATAAGTATATTGGAAAATTATGACAAAGCAAACTATCACGCACGATCAGATGCGTGCTTTTGATTATCAAGCCGATAGCCTAGCAGGCAAAATTATCCTAGTCACTGGCGCAGGTGATGGCATTGGCAAGGTAGCGGCATTGACCTATGCCAAATGCGGTGCGACTGTACTACTGCTTGGCAAGACCCAATCCAAGCTTGAGGCGGTGTATGATGAGATCGAAAACTTGGGGCTTGCTGAGCCTGCGATTTTGCCACTGGATTTAGAAAAAGCCAGCTTTGCCCAGATGCAAGAGCTTGCCAATCTGATCGAAAAAGAATTTGGCCATTTAGATGGCGTACTGCACAATGCGGCGATTTTGGGTGCTTTGACACCGCTTGAGATGTATGATCCGATTACCTTTGAACAGGTGATGCGTGTGAACTCAACCGCTGTGTTTATGCTGACCCAAAGCTTGTTGCCGCTACTTAAAGCTGCCCAAAGTGGCTCGGTGGTCTTTACCACAAGTACCGTGGGGCATGATTTGCGTCCGTTTTGGGGAGCGTATGCACTCTCCAAGCAGTCTGTTGAGGGTATGGCCACCATCTTTACCCAAGAAACCCAAAAATTAACCGCGCTACGCTTCAACTGCATCAACCCTGGGGCGACACGCACCAACATGCGCGCGCACGCATTTCCTGGCGAAGACCCAAACACCCTTAAGACCCCCGAAGACATCATGGCGGTCTATGTGTATCTGATGACCGATGGCGCATCGGGTGTCAAAGGGCAGGTGGTGGATTGTCAGCCTAAGTAAGCCGTGTCATCTGGCCATCAAGGACAGCGATCAAATTGACTGCTGGCATAGGCTTGAGCATTTGTTAGAAATTTTTGGCGAACCTTCGCGCTTTTGGTGGCTTGGTATATTGTCAGCTGGGTTTGATTTTCGCCATATGGACGAAAATGCAGCGCAGAGCTGGGTTTATCACCTGTATCGATATCGATGACCGCCAAGGCAGCTTGTCTGTCCAGATCGGTTTTGACATAAGTGCCTGGTATGGTGGTCATGGTTTGGATGGTGGTGCCCATGCTATTGACATAAATGGGCGTTTGAAAACTGGCTTTGGCGACACATTTTTCGTAATTGTGCTTAGCATTGGCAAAAGCATCAATGTAATCCATAGGCAGAATCATCGAACCGGCAGGCGTGTTAAGTAGCTTTTGGTGTTTTTCTGCTCGCTTGTTGGTGGTTGCACAGCCAGCGATGACCAAGCAAGACAATACCAATACACAGACAGATTGAAAAGATCGTTTCATTTTGATGGCTCCGTTTGGGTTTTAGCTATTGTAATAAAGTTTTGCTAAGATTGGAATATGATTAAAAATTTATTGATGATGAGCGCGGTGCTGGGTTTGACAGCGTGTACCGCCAACCCGTTAACAGCTTATACCACCAAAAGTCAGCATGATTTTTTGGCAGGTGTAGAAGCGTACGCAACTCGTGCCGCGACCCACGATCAGCCGCATGCGACGATCAGAATTTATCCTTATGTCACCGCCTTTGGTCATGGGCAACTCTCCCCACGACCGATGAATATCAAGCAGATCAATGAAGTGATCATTGACCCTAAGGATACATTCTCGCAGGTGTATGAATTAAAAATGCCGTTTGAGAAAATCAATGTTCCTGCAGGTGAACAAACCATCATCGCAGGCACACATCGCGATCAACACATCAAATTTACAATGAACTTTGTTGATGGTAAAGATTATATCATCAAACCTGAGAAGATTGCAGCGGCAGGTGCGGCGTGGCGTGTGTATGAATATGAGCAAGATGCAAGATTTGCTGCCAATGCCAAAGAAGGCATCTTATTAGGTCAGCCAGTGACAGCGGTGTTGGTTGCTGATTATTCTTGGAAGCGGTAGTATCCGTATTTTTTGTTGAGCTGAATCGATTATTGGTATTTGCATGAGTTTATTTCAAAATTTGCTGATCATCACAGCGCTGATCCTGATTTCCAGTTTTTTCTCCATTTCCGAGATCGCACTGGCAGGCGCGCGTAAGATCAAGCTAAAGCTACTGGCAGAATCAGGTGACGAACGTGCTGACAAGGTATTGCGACTCCAAGAAAATTCTGCCGACTTTTTTGCCACTTCGCAGATTGGCCTAAACGCCGTCGCCATCTTGGGTGGTTCGGTGGGTGAGGGGGCGCTGCGCCCTTATTTTGCCGAATGGATTGGCATGGTCTATCAAGGGCCATGGCTTGAGAGCATTGCTTTTTTTGCGTCGTTTTTGATCGTCACCTTATTATTCATCTTATATGCCGATCTGATTCCAAAGCGCATCGCGATGATTAATCCTGAGCGTGTGGCACTGGCGGTGATTAATCCGATCAATTTGGTCATCACGCTGGTCAAGCCGTTGGCATGGATCATCAATGCCATCGCCAATTTGACCTTTCGCATCTTTAAGGTCAACACCAACCGTGATGATAACATCACTTTTGATGACATCTCCGCCATCGTCGATGCTGGTGCTGAGGCAGGCGTGCTGATGGAACAAGAACAGCATTTTATCGAAAATGTGTTTGAGCTTGAAGAGCGTACTGTGCCATCGTCGATGACGGCGCGTGAAGATGTGGTGTTTTTTACCCTAGATGAGAGCGAGGACAGCATCCGCCAAAAGATTGCTGATTATCCATATTCCAAGTTCTTGGTGTGTAATGAGCACATCGACCAAGTCATCGGCTATGTCGATACCAAGGATATCTTGGTGCGGATTATGAAAAATCAGTCGTTTTTTCAGCTCAATGAATCCACGATCCGCAATATCTTGATTATCCCTGATACGCTGACGCTCTCAGAACTGCTGGACAAATTCCGTGCCAGTAACGAGAAAATGGCCGTGGTCATCAACGAATATGCGCTCGTCGTCGGCGTGATTACGCTATCAGATATCATGATGACAGTGATGGGCGACTGGGCATCGGCCGAGCCTGAAGATCAGCAGATTATCCGCCGTGATGAAAATTCGTGGTTCATCGATGGCATTACCCCGATTGATGATGTCAAGCACGCACTGGATATTGATGAATTTCCAGACTGGGATCATTATGAGACCTTGGCGGGCTTTATCATGTATCGCCTGCGTAAGATTCCCCGCCTAGCGGACTGGGTGGAGCATGAGGGCTATAAATTTGAGGTGGTGGACATCGATCATTATAAGATTGACCAGCTCTTGGTGACGCGTCTGATTCGGGAAGATAAGCCGATCTTTAAGGAGGATGATTAAGTCGGCCAGTGCGTTGACAGGTTGTCCAAATTAATATTTTAATAACAAAACATTCGTCAGATTATGTTACTATGGCTGCTTTGTTTGATAAAACTTGATGGCGATGCTTGGGATTATGATACGATCACACATTGCATCATATACTGCTGAATTGACATTTACCAAGATTCAGCAAAAATCATAGGAGTGTTTATGGCATCAAATGCTCGTTTTGGGCTGCCTGTGTGGTCGATGGCATTGCCATTGGTGGCTTGGGGCTTGTATTTTGTGGGTATCAAAGGCAGCATCCTGTTGCAGATCTTGGGCGGTGTGCTGCTTATCGGTAGCGTATTGTCCGCGGTCTATCATGCCGAGGTGGTGGCGCATAAGGTCGGTGAGCCTTTTGGTACGATCATTTTGGCGCTTGCCATCACCATCATCGAGGTGGCGCTCATCATCTCGCTGATGGTGGCAGGTGGCGATAATGCCGCTTATCTGGCGCGTGATACGGTATTTGCTGCGATTATGCTGATCTTAAACGGGATTTTGGGCTTATCATTGATGATTGGTGGCCTAAAGCACCGTGAGCAGTTTTTTGGTCAAAAGTCGGCCAGCACAGCGCTGATCACATTGGTGTCGATTTTGGTGATGACGCTGATTTTACCAAACTTCACCACCAGTACTGCTGAAGGCACTTATGCATCATCGCAGCTGATTTTCGTTGCCATCGCCTCTTTGGTGCTGTATGGCTCATTCATTATGGTGCAGACGGTGCGCCATCGCGATTATTTTTTGGCGGCTGATGATGACTTGGATCATCATGCTGAGCCACCATCGGGCAAGGTGACAGCGGCTAGTTTTGGCTTTTTGCTTGTCTGTTTGGGTATCGTGGTATTGCTTGCCAAGAGCTTATCGCCCAGCATCGAATCGATGGTGGCGGCGATGGGTGCGCCAGCAGCACTCGTGGGCGTGATCATCGCAGCGGTGGTGCTACTGCCTGAGGGCTTGGCTGCGCTGAATGCAGCGCGTCGCAACCGCTTTCAGACCAGTCTGAACTTAGCACTAGGTTCAGCACTTGCCAGTATTGGTTTGACCATTCCTGCGGTGACCATCGTTTGCTTGCTATACGATATTCCGCTGGTGCTGGGTCTGGATGGCAAATCGATGGTGCTACTTGGCTTATCGACCTTTATCGTGATGCTGTCGCTGAATCAGGGTCGCACGAACATGCTGTATGGCATCGTGTTACTGGTGAATTTGGCCGCATACATCTTTACCATCATCGTGCCTTAATGCATGAGTAGTATCAAATGGCTTGTGATCTGTGATCCAGGCTATTTTTTATGGCTATAACATAACATTAATGTGATTATGGCTTGTAATTAAAAAGTTATCAACTTATAATATCAGCTTATATATCTTAAGCTGTAACCCAAGGACATTTGTGAGTACCACACTTCGACAACTCAGAGCCTTTGTGCTCGTCGCCGAACAAAATAGCTTCACCAAAGCTGCCGAAACGCTGTGTCTGACGCAGTCGGCGTTGTCAGGGCTGATCAAGGAGCTGGAGCAAAATCTGGGCGTCAAACTGTTTGACCGCACGACACGCAAGCTGTATCTGTCTGATGCAGGCATGCGACTGTTGCCCCAAGCCAAACGGGTGCTGAATGAGATGAGCGTGCTGAACGAAAAAGTCAGCAACCTAAAATCGCTGCACCAAGGCCATGTGCGCCTAGCAGTCTCGCAGCAGCTGTCGGCGAGTGCGATGCCAAAGTTTGTGGCCAAATTTTGTGATATTCACCCAAACATTCAAGTAACGCTGACCGACTGTTCGGTGGATCAGGTCGTCGATCACATCGAAAACCTAGAAGCTGATCTGGGCGTGGCACCCGAGCGCGTGCATTCTGATGATTTGGATGCCAGCGTGCTATTTTCATCACCATTTTATTTGGTGCTGCCAGCGACACATCCTTTTGCCAAAAAAGATGTCGTGCGCTGGACGGATCTGTTGAATGAGCGCCTGATCACATTGAACGGCCCATTCATCCAAAGCCTACAAAACGAGCTGCCAGCGCAGATCTCCAGCCGCATTTTTAATCCTGATTTTGAAGTCAATTTCTTATCGACGGCACTTGGCATGACGCGCATGGGTCTTGGTGTGACCTTGTGTCTGCTCTATGCTGCCGAATGGGTGGAGCAAAACGGCCTTGTGATGCGGCCGATCGCCGACCCTGTCGTTGAGCGCAAATTTTTGCTTTATACCCACAAAAACCGTTCGCTATCGCCAGCGGCGTTGGCATTTAAGGAGTTTTTGGAGCAAAATGCGCACGAATTTTTGGTCAGCCATTCCAAAGCAGCCAAATTTTAATCACTACCGTCAGGCGTATGCTTGGCGGTTTTATTTTAAAATTATGCAGATGACGATGAATTTTCATCCACAAAGTACGAATTTTGCGTTATACTAAGTCATGCCAAATTTTGTTGTATTAACTAATAATTGATTAATACATTTTTAAAATTGTCAAACAAGAAGGATTAAGCCATGTTTGAACATGTGACCCCCTATGCAGGTGACCCGATTTTGGGTTTGATGGATAAATTTGCTAATGACCCACGCACCGATATTAAGGTGAATTTGGGCGTTGGTGTGTACTACACCGAAGATGGCAAATTGCCAGTGCTTGAGTGCGTCAAGGCAGCTGAAGCAACCATCGCCAATCCACCACGCCCACGCGGCTATTTGCCGATGGATGGTCTGCCAGGCTATCGCAAGGCTTGCCAAAACTTGCTATTTGGCGAAAACCATCCAGCCGTCGCTGAAGGCCGTGTCGCCACCATCGCAACATTGGGTGGCTCTGGTGCGCTCAAAGTCGGTGCAGACTTTATCCATCAATGGTTCCCAACTGCCAAATGCTATGTCTCAGACCCAACTTGGGGCAACCACATCAGCATCTTTGAAGGTGCAGGCATTGAAGTGGGCAAATATCCATACTACGACCCTGCGACCATCGGCGTGAAGTTCGATGAGCTGTGTGCATTTTTCAAAACGCTCAACGAAAATGATGTCGTACTACTGCACCCATGCTGCCACAACCCAACTGGTGTGGATTTGACCCGTGAGCAGTGGGATGTGCTACTACAAATCGTCAAAGACCAAAAGCTGATTCCATTTATGGACATTGCTTATCAAGGCTTTGGCGACGATATGGACGGTGATGCTTATGCCATCCGCCGTGCGGTTGAGATGGGCTTGCCTGTGTTTGTCAGCAACTCATTTTCAAAAAATCTATCGCTATATGGCGAGCGTGTCGGCGGTCTATCAGTCGTCAGCCCAACCAAAGAAGAGTCGGACAAAGTCCACGGTCAACTCAAATTCACCGTACGTCGCATCTACTCAAGCCCACCATCACACGGTAACGCAGTCGTTGACACCGTGATGAATGACGAAAAACTATTCGCTCAATGGGTGGGTGAAGTCTATGAGATGCGTGACCGTATCCGTGAAATGCGTCAAAAGCTACAAGATGTGCTATCGGCCAAGCTGCCTGAGCGTGATTTTAGCTACTTTACCAAGCAGCAAGGTATGTTTAGCTTCACAGGCTTGAGTGCTGAGCAAGTGGTGCGTCTGCGTGATGAGTTTGCGGTGTATATGGTCGAAAATGGCCGTATGTGTATCGCAGGCTTGAATAATGCCAATGTCGAATATGTCGCTAATGCGATGGCAGAAGTGCTGAAATAATCAGCCGATCTGAACAGCCCATTTTCGTGATGAAAATGGGCTTTTTTTGTGCCATTAAGCGGCATCTACTAATTGCTTTGCGTCAATGAACCCCATGGTTGTGACGCAGTCTGGCCATTTTCGGCGCTTTGCAGTAGCTTTGGTGTGAATTGGCCCAAATCAACCCATCAATCTTCATCAGTCATCGATCGCTTGTCATCACAATAAAATGATCTGGCAACAAAACTTGACGATTTAAATGTAATAGTATAACATTACAAACACAATGCCGATCATTGACGCGATCGGCCGTGAATCTGCAATTTGCCAACCATCCAAATCCATCCAAGGTGTCCTATGAGTCGCTACCACCCTTTATACTGGTCGCTGATCGCAGCCATCAGTACCACCGCTTATGCTGCCGATACAGCAGCTCATACAGAAGATCTGCTTAGCACTGTCATACTGCCTGAAGCAAATGTCACCATCCAACGAAACAACATCCCTGGCAGCCGGTCGCTGAATGGACATGTCGCCAAGCATGCTCTACAAAGGCGATCAGCAACCTTAGGCGATGCGCTGGCAGGCGAGCTGGGCGTACATTCTAGCCACTTTGGCGGCGGTGCATCGGCGCCGATCATTCGCGGCCAAGAGGGTAAACGCATCAAGGTGCTGCAAGGCGGCAGCGATGTCGTCGATATGTCGAATATGTCACCAGATCATGCGGTGATGGTCGATACCGTGCTGTCTGATGGTGTTGAGATCATACGCGGCGCCAGTACGCTGCTGCACAGTTCTGGCAACGCGGCAGGCGTGGTGAATGTACGAGATCAAAAAATCCCCGATGCCATACCTGAGCGTATCGAAGCAGAAGGCTTGATTCGCCACATGAGCGCCAATGATGAGAAGCTGGCTGCTGCTGGCGTCACTGTACCCATCGGCGAGCAGGTGGCGGTGAGAGTCGAGGGGCTGCGTCGTCATGCAGGTGATTATCAGACGCCTGATTATCAGCACGGCACTTATGCAGACCTTGAGGATTTCCAAAAACGCAAGCTTAGCTACCAAACGCTCGATCATTTGCCTGACAGTTGGGCTGAGTCGTCGGTCGCGACACTTGGCGCGGCATGGATCGGTGAGTCGGCATCACTTGGGGCAGCTTATACGCATCGCAAGGATCAGTATGGCTTGCCTGCGCACAATCATCTGTATGATGGCTGCTATGTGCGCATCATCGAAGAGGGTGTCAAGCTGCGCCATCCGCACCTGTATCCTTATCCAGAGCTGGCCAGCAGCGAGCAGGTGTTTTGGGCCAATCCTGGCGTGATCATGAAAGACTGTCACGCGCATGATCTGGCTGCTGCGCCTTTTGTGGATTTGAGCAGTCGCCGTTTTGATGTTCAAGGGTCGATCAAACAGCCATTTAAAGGCATCGAAAAAATCGAGCTAACAGGCAGCCGCGTGCATTATCAGCACAGCGAAATCGAAGGCACAACCCGTAGCAATGACTTTAAAAACATCGGCACGGTCGCCAGGCTTGAGCTGACCCAAGCACCGATCGGTGGCTTGACGGGCGTGTGGGGCGTACAATATCTCAAACAACAAAACAGCGCACTATCACCTGCCGATTCTCACAGTGATCATGCGCACCGCGGTTCGCAGCAGCTACTCAATAACAACACCATGCAAAACTTAAGCGTGTTCGGTCTACAAAGCCATCAATGGGATACTGTGCGTGCCGACATCGCTGCACGGGTCGAAAAACAAACGGTGCAAAAGTCCTTTGATCATGACAAAGTGATGGCAGAATACCACTCAGCGCTGCCTGCTGTGATGGCATCGCCCAGCGAAGCCCAAAAAGTGATCGATCATTATCAGCAATTAACAAAGCCGCACAAACAAACCGCCGTTTCTGTGGCAAGCAGCATCGATTGGCAGTTTTTGCCGCGGCATACACTAAGCTTATCTGCCTCACATCAGCAGCGCCTGCCCACCGCCCAAGAGCTGTACGCGCAC
Organism: Moraxella sp. RCAD0137; assembly: GCF_002894025.1. NCBI lineage: Bacteria > Pseudomonadati > Pseudomonadota > Gammaproteobacteria > Moraxellales > Moraxellaceae > Moraxella > Moraxella sp. RCAD0137. The sequence goes on along the minus strand of NZ_LTCC01000008.1, from coordinate 28,858 downwards.
GGCATGCACCTTGCTACCAATTCCTTTGAGATGGGCAATAAAGATCTTAACAAAGAAAAATCAACCAATCTGGAGCTGGCTTTGTCATATCGAGGTGAGCGCTTTGATTATCGACTCTCGGGCTATGCTTATGATTTTGATAATTATATTTATCTTGCGACCCTCAATGCCGATCCAAATAACCCAAACGCCATGAAGAGTGATCACGATCTGCGCGTAAACCGCTATATGCAAGCGCCTGCCAAATTTAAAGGCCTAGAGGCGAGCATCGGTTATGCGCTGTCGGATAAATATCACCTCACAGTCTTTGGCGATGTCGTCTGGGGCAAGCTTGCTGCGCATGATCGACGGGTGAATGACAAGGTGTATTATGTCGATAATCCTGCCTTTGTTGAAGCGGTGGCACAGACACAGGCAGCAGGTCAGATTCGTCCTTGGCGAGTGCGTAACTATGTCAAAGATACGCTTGGCATCGAGCCTTATCTGGAGGTCGCAGAGCCTGTGTATGTCCATGAAGCTGAGCAATATACGCCGCGTCTGCCGCCTGCGCGAGCGGGTCTGAAGATCCAAGCCGATTGGACGCCAAGCTTGTCAGGGGAGCTTGAGTATTATCGGGTGTTTGATCAAGATAAATTGGCCAGATTTGAAAGCAAAACCGATGGCCATGATATGCTGAATTTGGGCGCAACTTATCACAGCGCATTGGGTATGGGTGAGTATGATCTGTTCATCAAAGCCAATAATCTGCTCAATCAATCCGTCTATGCGCACCAAACGCATCTGCCGTATCAGCCGCAAATGGGGCGCAGTGTAAGCTTGGGAGCGACTTATCGCTTCTAAGGCTTATTCTGCCATCAGCAAACTTTGCGCTTGGCAAATTTATAAGGCTAAATTTATAAAGTCAAAAACGCAGCGACTTTGGCTGCGTTTTTGGTGATGCTTGGCGTGGATCAGCTGTCAGCTTGGCTGCGCAGATACTGAGTCAGCAGCGCCACAGGGCGGCCAGTGGCGCTCGCGGTGCCGCTTTTCCAAGCTGTGCCTGCGATGTCCAAGTGCGCCCATGCTTGGTTGTCTTTGATGAAGCGTTTTAAGAAGCATGCTGCCGTGACTGAGCCTGCTTCACGACCGCCGATGTTTTGCATGTCGGCGACTTTTGATTTGAGCTGCTCATCATAGCCATCGTCGAGCGGCATGTGCCAGACCAGATCGTTGGTGAATTCGCTGGCGGCTTCTAAAGCGAACAACAGATCTTCATCGTTACTGTACAGACCTGAGCGCACACTGCCCAGTGCGATCACGCAGGCGCCTGTGAGTGTGGCGGTGTCGATGATGGCTTTTGGCTTATAATTTTCTTGAACATAACACAGTGCATCGCACAGCACCAGACGACCTTCAGCATCGGTGTTTAGCACCTCGACGCTCATCCCATTCATGGCGGTGACGACATCGCCTGGGCGAGTGGCGCGTGCGGATGGCATGTTCTCTGCGCAGGCGAGTATTGCGACAACATCGATCGGCAGATTCGCTTCGGCGATGGCTGTGATGGTGCCTAGAATCGAGGCAGCACCGCCCATGTCAAATTTCATCTCTTCCATGCCAGCTGATGGCTTGATCGAGATACCACCTGAGTCAAAGGTCAAGCCCTTGCCCACCAAGGCGATCGGGTCAGATAGGCGGGCTTTTTTGCTGGCTTTGCCAGTTTTGCCGTAGTATTCGATGACGGCCATTTTGCCCTCTTCGTCTGAGCCTTGGCTCACTGCCAAAAAGCAGCCCATGCCCATTTTTTGCATTTCTTTTTCGCCAAGTACAGTGACGCTGATTTTGTTGGCGTATGCTTTGGATAGATGCTTGGCTTTTTTGGCAAGTTCAGAGGGGGTTAGCACATTGGGTGCTTCGTTCGCCACATCGCGCGCGGCACTGATGCCTTTATCGGTGGCGATGGCAAAGCTCAGCGCAGTCTCATAAGCGGCCAATTCATCGCGATTATTGACCAAAATCACTTCTTTTAGTGCATCGGCATCGGCGCTGCTGCTCTTATGATGATCAAAGCGGTAGCTGGCGGCTTGTAGCGCAAGCACAAACTGGGTGAAATGCTTATGGCAAATCACATCGCCCCACAGTAGCGCAGCTTTTGGTGCGCCTTTGATGGCGGCATAAGTGTTGGCAGCGACTTTGGCGATATTAGCACCCAGCTTGTCCAATTTGCCAACGCCGATGAGGGTGATGGCTGGCAGATCTTTGGCATGCAGCGCATAATCACTGACATGCTCGCCCAAGCCGCCTTTAAAATTGGCACCATCGATCAATGCCTCAGCGCGGCTTAGATATTCAGCCTCGCCCAAAGCGCCTAAGATCTCGGCTTGATCATTGACATACAGGACGATGGTGGGTAATGGGTTGTTTTTGCTTGGTTTTTTTAGGGTAAGTGCGTTGGTGACGCCAAGTTTTAGCGCAGCTGATGGCATGGTAAATCCTTATTCATATTGTGAAATTGTAGTTTTATGATCAGTGATAATGATGATAAAACATAAGGTTAGTGTAGCACATTTATCCTGCTTTCAAAAAGGAAATTTATGGATCGTGCGCTGATGGCAGGCTTGATGGGCGGTTTGGTGGCATTGCGTACTTGATTGGGTTTTTGCTGATCTATACAGCAACACCTAGCAACAAATTAATCTGTCAAATCAGAATAATCGCTTAAAACTTGAGCGGTTTTTTGTTATCATAGCTCATTTGCTATCGCTTTTTGGGAAAGTGTTTTTGTGATTTTACGCCGTTACATCACCAGCCAAGTCGCTACGACCACCGCCTTAGTTTTGGGCTTTTTGGTGGTGATGCTGCTTGGTGGCCGTCTGATCCGCTATTTTGGTATGGCGGCAGAGGGCGGACTGAATGTCGGCGTATTATTCAGTCTGATCGGCTATAATTTGCCCTATTTTCTTGAGCTGATCTTGCCATTGTCATTTTTTATTGGCTTGATGCTGGTATTTGGGCGGCTGTATTCGGATCATGAAATGGCGGTGATCAATGCCAGTGGCATCAGTCGCGGCCGCATCGCTCGATTGCTCATTCCGCTGGTCATCGTGCTGATGTGTGTTGAGGGCTGGGTGTCGATGGCTGCCAAGCCGTGGGGCATGGAGCGCGCGACCAATATCTGGAAAGAGCAATCGATGGCGCAGGTGTTTGATCTGATTCGCCCAAAAGAATTCATCAGCAGTGGTGATTATCATCTGTATGTCGGCGAGGTCGGTGCCAATCGCGAATCGCTACAAGATGTCATCATCGTGCAGATGAATAGCCGATCTTCACTGCCTGCGCCATCTGGTCAGACGCCTGCCGATCAGGTGGTGGCTGAGTTGCCCGATGCAGTCGCAGAACAAATCAGCAGCAAAGACTCCATTATTTTTGCCAAATCAGCCACTCAAGTTGAGAACACCGCAGGCCAAATTCAGCTGGATTTATATCAAGGTCGGCGCTATGAGGTCGATCCGACGAGTCGTCAATACAGCCAAATCGGCTTTGAGCGCTACCGCATCACTTTGTCGGCAGATCGACCTGCAGACAGCAGCAGCATGCGCATCGAGGGCATCTCAACGCCGCAGCTCATTGGCATCATTCAAGGCACGGCATCAAGAGACAATCCACTCGAGGCACATGCTGAGCTGGGTTATCGGCTGAGCATGCCGTGGCTGATCGTGCTGGCTGTGATGATGGCAACTCCTTTATCTTATGTGCGTCCGCGCCAAGGTCGATGGCTCAAATTAATTCCTGCGATTTTTATTTATGTGGCGAGCGTGTTGGTGATCATCTCGCTCAAAGACAGCATCAGCAAAGGCAAACTACCGCCGATGACTTATCTTGTGGCGGTTGTGCTGCTGACGGCTTTTGCGCTGTATTTGAATTACCATCAGCGACTGATGGCGCGGATGCAGTTGACGCGGCAGCATAAGGAGGCGGCATGAAGCCTTGGATCTTGCCCAGATATGTGATTCGTTCGGCTTTGCTTGCGATGACAGGTGCGGTCGTTGGGCTGTGGCTATTGCAGATGGTGTTTGCTTATTTGGGTGAGCTTGAGAACATCAGTGACACTTATACTCTCAAAGATGCGCTACAATTTATCTTATACCGCTCGCCGTATTTTTTGGTGCAGTTTATTCCCACAGGCGCGCTACTGGGCGCTGTGATCGGCTTGGGCTTGCTTGCCAATCACAGTGAGCTGGTCATCATGCGCGCCTCAGGGATTAGCCTATATCGGATCATCGGCTGGGTGATGTTGCCAGCGTTTATTTTTGTGGCGATCTCTTTGGCGGTCAATCAGTTTGTGCTGCCTGTGGCCAATCAGCATGCCGCCGCCATAAAAAACGACACCATTTACGAAAAACTCATCACCATCGATGGCTATTGGGCGGTACAAAATGAGGGCGACACCCAAGAGGTGGTGTACATCAGCTACGCGGACAGTGAGGGCAAGCTTGGTGAAGTCAAGCGCTATCAGCTCAAAGATGGACAGCTGCTCGCAGCGTTTCGTGCCGATGCTGGCACCTATCAGCCAAAGCCGCTCGATGCTGGCACAGATGCCCGCTATACTTGGCAGCTGTCAGGGGTTGATGAGGTCACGGTAGGCAGTGATCGCGTCGAGCAGCAGCATGCCGATGCGCGTTATCTGACTTTACCGATCGCACCCACCGATGTACATCTGCTCACGCGCGAGCCTGAGGATCTGTCTTTGAGTGATCTGTATGCGCATCATCGTCTAATGCAGCATCAAGGCGCGCGGTCGATCCGCCATGAGCTGGCTTTTTGGCAGAAGCTGTTATCGCCATTTGCCGTGCTATCACTGGTGCTGGTGGCCTCATCATTTGTGTTTGGATCGCTCAGATCACAAGGCTTGGGTTTGCGCATCGTATTGGCGCTGCTCACAGGTTTGTTATTTAGCTATTTGACTGATCTGACAGGCTTTGTGGCGCTGGCGACAGGATTGCCGCCGCTGTTGATGGCGGTGCTGCCGATCGTGATCAGCACCTTGGCAGGGATGTATTTATTAAATAAAAAATCCAAATAAATCCATCGCAGCAGGATGTTGACGCTTCACGACGCCCAAATCAGCATGCCAAGCGATGTCCAAATCACACCAAGCGCTGCTTTTTGGCGGTCGCCATGCAGGTCTGATAGCGGCCATCGACGCGAGTGGCGAACCAGTTGGTATTATAATCTCGGCTCAGCTTCGGCCCTGAGATGACGACTTTTGGCATGATGGCATAGGCGGCTTTACGCCCCATTTTGTCATGAAACATCTTGTTGACCGTTTGATAAGTCACCGTTTGCTCGAAGGCTTGGGTTTTTTCCTTTTTAAAATCATTACGAATCTGCCGTTCACTCACGGGTGTGGGCGCGGTCGCTAACAGGGCGATGGCGGCGGCCTCGGTCGAGGATTTTTTGGTCAATGGGCTGCCATCTTTATATAATAACAAGTCTCCATCAATATCAATCTTCTCACCGCTCAATGTCACCAGTCGCTGCTGAAAGGCAGCATTGCGGCTAGAATACATCCCAGAGTTATAATCAGCAAAGCGATATATGGGCTTGTCATAATCAGCCTGATACACCATCAAGCGATGGATGCCATAATACAGACCGCCATATTGGGTGTACAGATCGGCTCGTAAGTCTCTGTCGCTCATGCTCATGCGCCGATGTGCGCGTGCATAATCGATGTGTACTTGCATCGAGCCGAGGGTGGTGATGGGATTGACGCGTTCATCGATGCCTTGGCCAGACAGCTTGGTGATGTTGGTTAAGGCAGCAACTTTATAAGTGCTGGTAAAATAATCAAAAATCTCTTGGTACAGCTCATCGAGTTGTTTTTCGGTTTTTACTGCTTTGATTTGCTTGATGAAATTATTGTCTTTGGTGGGGCGCGTCTCTAGCATGGTGCGAAAAACGCTGGCCATATTTTTGCCCAGTTTATCTTCTAATTTCTCATCGATCGCGGATAAGGCAGCATTGCCCAGATTGGGGACGGCAGGGTCGGCATGAAAGTTGGATTCTTGATCGATGACCGCGATGGCGGTGCAGATGCTGCTGGCGTCTTTGGGTAATTTTAAGTCATCATAGATGGCCGAGATGTCGGCAGCCCAGCTTTTGGTGTTTTTGACGCGTTTGGGGATCAGTTTGGCGATTTGGGCATCGGTGAGTGCTTTGGTGTCACCAGAGATGGTTTGTTTGACGGCATCACAGCCTGCGACTGCGGCCGTCGCCATCATCAGCGCCACAAATGAAAGTTTTTGCATGACTGTCACATCCAAAAAAGAGCCAAAACAGGTCTGATCATAAAGGTAGTTTATGATAGTGTCAGCCTGCCATCGCGTCAATACTTGGGTACAAAAATATACCAAAGCGCAAGACTTTTACCCAAATCTGCCTTGATGATTGCCAGCAGTGTGCGCTCAACTGCTGCTGGTGAGACGCTCAGAATCTGGATGTAGGCGCATCAGGCATTCTTGTTGGGTGGTGGCGATCAGCTGACCATCTTGCCAAAATTGGCCATGGTTTAAGCCCTTGGAATGACTGGTGGTGTCGCTCCACATGTCATACAGCAAGTATTCGCGGATATCAAAGGGACGGTGAAAATGCATGCTGTGGTCGATGCTGGCGGCTTGCAGTCCACGCGTCATAAAAGTGATGCCATGACCGATCAGCGCCGTTCCTGCCAAATAAAAATCCGACACAAATGCCAACAGCGCCTGATGAATCGCCACAGGCTGCTCACCAATGTCGGCGATGCGCAGCCAATTGGCTTGATGCGGCCGCGCTGGTGCTGGATCGACAGGATCCATCGGTGTGACAGGACGGATCTCCACATGGCGTGGGCGCAGGTAGCGTGCCTGTAGGATCTCTGGGACTTTATCCAGATATTGAGCCTTAAGCTCTTGTTCGGTCTTAAGCGTTTCAGGTGGTGGCACTTGCGGCATGTCTTGTTGATAATTTAATCCACCTTCCATCGGCGAAAATGACGCAATCATCGAAAAAATCACCTGTTCTTTGGTCACTTTCTCGCCATCGTCATTCACTGTTTCGACATACTGCACCGCGATGACCTCGCGCGCTGACAGACTTCGACCATCGCGCAGACGACGCACTTGATACACCACAGGCAGGCGAATGTCACCGCCTCTTAAAAAATAGCCGTGTAAGCTGTGACAAGGCTTATCATAGCTCAGCGTTTTGGCCGCTGCCAGCAATGCTTGCGCCAAGACTTGGCCGCCAAAGATGCGCGGGCCAACATAATCAAAACTTGCGCCTTGAAACACATCTGGCGACAGCTCGGTAAGCTTGACGGTATTTAATAGATCCTCGACTTTTGCCTGCATGGCATCGGGCGTCAGTGCGTAGCGTTCAAAAGAAGTTTTCATAAGGCTCTGCCAAGATTAACGGTGAAAGCGATTGGGAAATTTGGATTTAAAAAATGTAAAATTGCCAAAATTATAACATTTTTTGTCAAAAATTCACCCAAAGAATGATAAAATAAAAAGTCATATTCCTTTGTTGATAGATCGATCGATTTATGTTAAAAATTTCTAATTGGCTCAAAAAAGACCGCGCCCAAGACAAAGATTCAGCATCAACTGGCGCCAATCGTCTGCCCAGCCCTTATCGCCGTGCATCGGCCAAAGGATTGTCCTTGGCGGTCAAGCCGACAGTCATCGGTGAAGTGCCACAGCTTGATCCATCGATTCCGACCTTCTATGTCATCCGTTCGTACTCTCGCTCAAACAGCCTGCTTGTCGGGATGCAGACTGATGTGCTTGGTTTGCCATCAGCACTGGCTGAAGTGCGTGCCGATGGCATCCATGAGACTTCGGCGATGATTTTTTTGCGCGATCGCCGATCGGATGCGATCAACGGCAAAGTGCCTCGACTAGAGCGCTTGATCGCGGCTTGTCTGGCCAATCCACAGCTTGAGATTCAGCTGGTGCCTGTGACGATCTTATGGGGGCGGGCGCCTGATAAGGAAGATTCATTATTTCGCCTATTGATGGCCGATGAATGGGCAGCGCCATCAAAGACCAAGCAGCTGTTTAACATCGGTGTGATGGGACGCGATACCTTTGTGCGATTTAGCGAGCCTAAGGATCTGCAATCACTCATCCGTGATGCTCAAGCAGGCGTGGGCGAGGATCTGAGCATGACCATCGCCATGCGCCTAAAAGGCTATCTGGATAAGCAGCGCACGAGCATCGTCGGCCCTGACTTATCGGATAAGCGCAATATTGCAGGTACGATCCTGTCATCACCTGTGGTCGCTGATGCCATCGAAAAGCACGCCGCCGAGACCGGCAAATCCATCGCTGCTGTCAAAGCTGAAGCCCAAGGCTATTTGGGCGAGATCACGAGCGACTATTCGCATTCGGTGGTGCGTTTTTTTGATCATTTCTTGACATGGCTATGGACACGACTGTATGACGGTGTGGAAGTGCGTCATTTTGAGCGTGTGCGTGCTTTGGCGCCTGATTTTCAGATTGTCTATGTACCATGCCATCGTAGCCACATCGATTATCTATTATTGTCTTATGTGATTTATAAGCGTGGCCTGCGCATCCCGCATGTCGCTGCCGGTGAGAACCTAAATATCCCGATCCTAGGCGAGATCTTACGCAGTGGCGGGGCGTTCTTTATGCGCCGTAGCTTTAAGGGCAATGCCTTATATAGCACGGTGTTCAAAGAATATGTACACAGCCTGATGCAGCGCCAAGCACCGATTGAGTACTTCATCGAAGGTGGTCGCTCTCGCTCGGGTCGTCTGTTGCCACCGAAGCTTGGGATGCTGGCGATGACGGTCAATAGCCACCTGCGTGAGCCCGCCAAACCTGTGGTATTTATCCCGACTTATATCAGCTATGAGCGCATCATGGAAGGGGCGACTTATGTCGGTGAGCTCAAAGGCAAGCCAAAAGAAAGCGAAAATTTATTAGGCCTACTAAAAACTGCCCGTAAGATTGAGCGGATTTTTGGTACGGTGCATTTGGCCTTTGGTGAGCCGTTGTATCTCAATGATTTTATGGCAAAATTCGATGTTGCCATCCAAGATGGTAGCGATGAGAATACCGCCAAGACGCACGCCATGGTACAAAACCTTGGCGTCAAAGTGATGCAAAACATCAACAAAGCCGCCGTGGTCAATCCTGTGTCACTGCTGGCACTGGTGCTGCTGTCCACACCCAATGCTGCACTTGATGAAGCGCAGTGCCTAGAGCAGATCAAACTGTATCAGCACATCGCCCAAGCGCTGCCTTATGATCCTGACACCCATGTCACCGACATGAGCCCAAAAGAGATCTTAGAATACGGCATTAAGCTTAAGCTCATCGAGCGTACACCGCATATCCTAGGCGATATGATCCGTGTGGCGGATAAGCAAGCACCGCTACTGAGTTATTTTAGAAATAATATTTTGCATGTGTTTATCATCGCAAGCTTCCTTGCGGCATTGGTGCAGCGAAATGGCCGTATCTACCGTGAGAAGCTTGAGAGCATCACCGAGCTTTTGTATCCATTTTTACAAAGTGAGCTGTTCCTAAAAACTGCCCTACGCAATATTGCCGATCAAGCCGAGCGTGTGCTAAATCTGCTCATCGAGCGCGGCGTCATCGTTGATCTCGGCGATGGCGTGGTCGGCAGCCCCGAGGGTAACTCTGAAGCGTATCAGCAGCTGATGGTACTGGCAAGCCCCGCCCAGCAGAGCCTTGAGCGCTATTTTATGGCGCTGACATTGCTGTCTGAGCAAGGCTCAAACCGTCTAAATACCGAACAAGTGGTCAATCTGTGCTATGTGCTTGGTCAGCGTGTGTCAGTACTACATGCCGATGATCTGCCAGATATGTTTGATAAGGCATTGTTCACAAGCTTTATCGATACCTTAGTGCGCGTCGGCTATGTCACCATCGATGACAAGACGGGGCTCTTGATCTTTGATGAACGCATCGATAAGATCGCTGAGCATGCCAAGTTCGTCCTACATCCTGATATGATGCAGCTATTGCGCCACACGGCAAGCCTAAGCCATGATGAGATTACGCTTGCGATGCAGGAGATGGGCAAGAAGAAGCGGTGGCGGTAGGGTGAGTGATGACAGAAGAGAATGTGTTATGCCAAATGCTTCCAATGAATGTTAACTGATGTGTATTTGTGTGGATTTTCTCAAAATAACATGAGTGCTTATTTTGAGAAAATCCATTTTGTGAAAATAAGAGGCTGTATTATTTTAAGTAAATGCTAATTTTTTTGAGATATTGTCATGAAATCAGAACAAAAAATTGAAACCTTTAAAGCGGGAAGGTGGCAAAACCGCTATCAATATAAAAGTTTTGAGCCAACGCTGATTAATACATCGTGGATATGGGAAGAGCCAAAGATCAATACGATGTTAGAGCGTGCAACTAAGGCCTTGGGCGAGCTGAATGCTTTTTCTTTGATTGTGCCTGATATTGATCTGTTTATCCAAATGCACATCGCTAAAGAGGCTCAAACCTCTAGCAAAATCGAAGGTACGCAAACTCAGCTTGATGAGGCTTTGATGCCGGAGGAGCAGATTCAGCCCGAAAAGCGAGATGACTGGCGAGAGGTGCAAAATTACATTAAGGCTATGAATCAAGCTGTTGATAGTTTATCTGCTTTACCATTATCTAACCGGCTATTAAAGCAAACGCATCAGACACTTATAAGCGGAGCACGAGGTAAAGAAAAACTACCAGGAGAATTTCGTAGTAGCCAAAACTGGATTGGTGGCTCAAGTCTAATGGATGCTGCATTCATTCCACCTTATCATGAGAATGTCGGTGAGTTAATGAGTGATTTAGAGATGTTTTGGCATAATGAAAAGATTTTTGTGCCACATCTGATTCGAATTGGTATTAGCCACTATCAGTTTGAGACCATTCATCCATTTTTGGATGGTAACGGGCGTGTAGGTCGCTTGCTTATTCCTTTGTATTTAATCAGCCACGGCGTATTGGAGAAACCTTCATTTTATATTTCGGATTTTTTCGAACGCAACCGCGCCAGTTATTATGATGCCCTGATGGCCGTTCGCTTGCGTAACGATTTAATGCATTGGATTTTATTTTTCTTAAAAGGCGTGGAAGAAACTGCAAAGAAGGGATGTCAGACTTTTCGCCAAATCTTGTCTTTGCAACAAGAAATGCAGTCTGTTGTCATGACAATGGGTAGGCGAGCAGAGATAGCGGGTCGCTTATTACAATTACTTTATGCGCAGCCAATTCAAACACCGCAGGCGATTGAAATGCATTTAGATATTTCAGCCTCAACTGCAAATTCCTTATTAAAAGAATTTGAAAAATCTGGCATCTTGCATGAAATTACAGGTAATAAGCGTGGGCGTATGTATGCAATGACGCATTATTTGAACATATTTTAACAACCGACACAAGGATGTAACTATCCGATCTACTATTAAGTCTAATACAAGAGATGGGCAAGAAAAAGCGGTGGCGGTAAGATGATACCGTATCTATGATGGACTATGCAGGTTGAAATGTACCAGTTTTATAAACAAAAGTGTCTGAAACATACCTAGGTGTATTTAGAAACCATCGCCAATTCTGCTGATAATAAGCAGTCATTCCTGCTATCAGCTGTGGGTTGGTTTTAGGATTGATGGTGCAAACCTTTCCTGTTGGTTGATACATGCCATCACAAAAGTCATTCATGTCATTATGATGCCGTGTAGCGACATAGTGTGCCAATACACCGATGTGCTCATCGGTGCGGTGATGGACCAATCTGCCAAGCGCACGGTCCAAGAGCTTTAGGGGTAAAGGATCGGCAAAGCATTCAGTTAGACCGCTTATTGTTTCATCGGATTGTACTGTGCCGACAAGCATTTCTTGCCAACTTTGACTTGGGCTAATATCAGAGACGATGATATGCATGACAGCTGCATAAGGAAAGCCGATGTTTAATAATCCTGCTGCTTGAGTGAAGCCAAATTGATTGGGGGATTTATTTTGTTTTTCAAAACTGGCTCTAATGACTTTTGCCTCAATTGCCAAGCTTTGTGAAAAGTTAATGGTGCGCTTTGCATAGGGAATAATCAGCATATCCACATCGCCAGGCATGACTAGCTCTGGATGAAGCTGTTTTGAATCAACAAGGATATCAATGAGAACACCGCAATACTCACTGTCCTGAAAGAAGGTTGGGTGTAAGTATCTGACGCACTCACCAATAAATTGTCTTTGTAGTGCTAATTTAGCAATCAATCCTCGCTCGTCATGATTTTTGAACCACTTTATTGGAAATGCAACTTTAGTATTTTCAGGGATAACGGGTGGCATCTGTAGCATAATATAAGCCTTTAAACTAGTACGAATTTTAAAAGTGCTTAAGCCTTATTATAGTCATATTTATCCCAATTGTGTCATGCTAGAGAACAAATTGAATTTCATCACTATTTATAACACAAATAGCACAAAATATGATTTCTTTTGACACAAAGCTTGCTATAATGATAATTTATGGTGTATTCAATTCTTGACTCATACTATTATTGCTAAATGGGTAACTTATGAATAAAATTTTAGTTGTTGGGCATGAGCAATCTCGTTATCAAAAAATCGCTCAGCTTCTTGAGGAGTGTGGTGTAAAAAATGCTATGCCATCTCAAGCCTACAAGCTATCCGCTGAAGAAGTCGGCGTCAAGCTACTGCAGGCCAGCGATGTGTTGCCAAATAGCCAGGATGTGACCAAACATACTGCAGCTCATGGAAGAAAAAATAGAAAGCCATACAATAAAGCTGCTGTGCAGACTGTGTATGCTATGCAATCGGTATCACCTTATGCACAAAGACAACCCAAAAAAACCTTTAATACACTAGCGTTTGACTTATTATTGGCAAATAGCGAGCAGTCGCTTTGGGGATGGGCGGATACAAATGCAGTCAGCTTGCTTGATTACTGGGCAGATTTCGATGAAGAAATGTTCTTTGTTTTGGTATACGACAAACCAGATTCACCGCTTCAATTAGCATTAAACAATGATACAGAAGCTGAGTTGCAGCCACAGTGGGAGGACTGGATTGCATACAATCAGGCATTGCTACAATTTGCAACAAAATATTCAAATCGCTGCGTGCTGGTCAATGCTGAACAGGCAATGAAGCATAAAGCCCAGTTTCTTCAGTCTTTGCTTGCAAAAAAACTACCAGTGAATCATCTCACCTCTGATGAATCAACTTCAAAGGCACAGTTGGGAGCGGATGAGCAGGCACTTGATTTATATCATCAACTCATTGAAATTCAAAAACAAAAAGTTTTTGTTGAACAAAAAACTGTATACGATGTATTTTTGGCGATGCAAAATCGCGCAGATCTTGCAGGTCAATTTGACAATTATCAACCAATCTCTAAAGAGCAGGTGATTGAAGCTTATACAGCACTTTATCAATCAAAAGCAGATCAAGATAATCAAGCTACAGTTACACAATTGCAGCAGCAAGTGCAGTCATTAAATGCTGAGCTTGATGCCAAAAAATCTGAGATTGAGCCGCTTAAGCAAAAAGAGCAAAATACCCAGACCAAAATTACACAATTGCAGCAGCAAGTGCAGTCATTAAATGCTGAGCTTGCTGCCAAAGAATCTGAGATTGAGTCGCTTAAGCAAAAAGAGCAAAATACCCAAACATCAAAGGCGCTAGCAGAAGAAAACAATCTATTAATCGCCCAGCTGCATCACACTCAAGAAGAGCTAGAAAAATACTACCTAGAAAATCAGCGATTAAAATCAGAACAGCCACAGCCAGCTGCTGCCAATCTACCAAGCACCGCTGTGTACTATGGAGCGGCAGAGCGTGTCAAGCAGGATCTGCCCTACCGTCTAGGGGCGACAATGGTCAGTCATTCTAAATCCACCAAGGATTTGGCGAAATTACCTGTGGCTTTATTTAAAGAGTATCAAGAATTTCAAAAACATCAAGGTGATCAAAAAGATTTACCGCCGATTGAGGAATATCAAGATGCCAAAGAAGCAGAAAAGGTGAAAAAGCACCTTTCTTATAAACTGGGCAAGACCTTAGTGGATGGTGTGAAATCACCAAAGAGTATTTTGGATTTACCTGTGAAAATGGGTAAAGAGATTGTTGGGTTTAAAAAATAGATAATTATAGGTAGGTAGCTATGGCTAGTTTTATCAAAGCTAAAGAATTGTACAACCAGGGTAAATTTCAAGAGGCTTATGAGGCATATTTGGAGCTAGGAAAGATTTTTGGTACTAGTATTGTTGCTTTTAATTTGCATGAATGCAAGAAGCATTTAAATAACTTGAATGCCAATGTACATGTTAATAAGATTAAACATATAGAGCCTGTATCCGTTAGCAGTATTCACCAGTACTTTGATCATATTTATGTTGTAAATCTTGAACATCACATAGCTAAAAAATTGAAAGTGGCAAAGCACTTATCAGAGCATGGAGTTGGGTTTGAGTTATTTAAAGCTGTCAATGGATGTCAAGGGGAGCCATTAGAGATTTGGAAGAAGTATGAATCACAACCCATTCAGTCTTTTAAAAGATTTCCAGAGCTTGCAAAATTGAATCGCAAGTCCAAATTGATAGAATCCGCAGGAGCGGTAGGCTATATCTTTAGTTATGTCAAAATTCTTAAAGAAGCGAAACAAAAAGGATACAAAAGAATTCTTATTTTAGAAGATGATGTTTTATTAGATAAAAATTTTGAAGCTAAGTTTAAAAAATTTATATCTCAAGTTGAATCTGATTGGAAAATTTTGCAACTTGGTGCGTCTCAATATGGCTGGAGAGGTATTAATGAAGAGGAGAGTATCAAGTGTGGCTATTATTATCCTAGAAACATTGATGGCTGTGCAACCCGCGGATCTTTTGCTATAGCTATTAATATGGATATTGCTGAAGAAATTATTGAGGCGTCACTTGCTTTTGAAGCACCTTTTGATCATGCTCCATTAGGAGAGGTGTATGAGAAGTATTTGGGAAAATGTTTTGTGGCTTATCCTAATATTATTATGCCTGATGTTTCTTTCAGTAGTATACGGGGTAGTCGCGATCAATTTGCCCATGCTGCAAGAGTTAAATGGAGAATTCAAGAGTTTGACTTTCCATTAAATAAACCTATTATTGCAGTGTTGTTAAAGTCCAAGGAAAGTTTGCGATATATAAATAGTGTGGTCGGCGGGTATGAATACCCCTTTGGGCTGAAGCTCTTTATAGAAACAGCAGATGGTCTTCGCCCCGTGCACAATGCTGAGCTGTTGGATCGTCAGTATAATCAATTTGCTGATTTGGCTGATAATAATAAAATATTGGATGCTGATTATGTAGTTACTTTATCAGAAGATATTGCTTTAACAGAAAATGATATTATTAAGTTTCTAGAATTTAAATTCGACATCAGAAAAAGTAATTTATCTAATTTACGAGAGGTTGCATTTAGCTTACCTTCAATTAAAAAAGGACGTGCTAGTGTTATCATCCCAACATTTAGCAGACCAGAAAATTTGGATAAAGCAATTGCTTCAGTGGTTGGTCAGGACTATAAGGATATTGAAGTTATTGTAGTTAGTGATAATGGCACGGGTTCAAAATTTATTGGAGAAACTAGAAAAATTATAGATAAATATCAAAATGTTGGTCAAAATTATGTAGTAAAATTTATTGAACATACAGTAAATAGAAATGGCTCCGCTGCTAGAAATACAGGTTTTCTAGCATCTACGGGTGAATTTATTAGTTTTTTGGATGATGATGATGTATATTTGCCTGGTCGATTATCCAAGACGATTGACTGTTTGAAACAGCAGGGGAAGGATGTTGGTGCGGTTTATTGCGGTTTTTTAGGATGGAATTCTAAAAACAATAACCTTAGTCGATATAAAGAAGGTGATTTAACAGAGGATTTTTTAGCCTTGAACTTTCTAAATCATTATGTGCATACTAATACTGTAACTTATAAACGCAAAGCTATTTCTGATTTAAACGGTTTTGATGAATCTTATATTCGCCATCAAGATCTAGAGATTAATTTAAGATTTTTCGAACTATATAAAATTTCTGCTGTCAAAGAGGTTTTAGTTAAGCTTAAGCCAACCCCAACTAATGTGAATAATATTCCAAAAGGAATAAAGATGATTGAGGTTAAGAGTAAGTTTTTAAAACAGTTTAGATATGCTATAGAAAAGTTTCCTGAAGAGATTCAGTTTGATATATATAGTAAACATGTAAATGAAACTTTAAAATATATTAATGATTCTCAAGTCTTTATGAGTTATTATAGAGATAGTTTTTCTGATTTTAAAATACATCTGTATTTAAAATTTCTTACTGATAATGTTCCCAGTGTAAAAGATTTGGTTGCTTACGATGCATTGCAAAAAAGATTTGCTCGTTCTAAGATAGCTTTATACAGAATTATTGGTAATAACCATCCTTTGTTACAGAACTATGAACAGACAGTTGAAAATATAAATAAAATTTTAGAGGATGAAACAACTTTTGAAGATGTTGATAAAGTGTATATTTTAAATAGAATTACTAATAATGATTTAAAAAATAAATTAATAGAGGTTCTTCATAAATATAATGCAGCATATGAAGAAATTATCTATGATCCGCAAGTGTATCAGAAAATTGGCTACGATTTTTTAAACCTACCTGTTACAGATTCATGGTTTTTTGAAACAGATAGTTGGCAGCGACTAGTAATGCATACCGAACTAAGAGAGTCAAAAAATCGGTATTTAATTAATAATAATGGTGCACGCAATTTTGCAATTAAGCATGGACAGGATAGAAAGTATCGGTGGGTTATGCCTTGGGATGGTAATTGCTTCTTGAGCGATACTCAGATGTCGGATATTAAAAAAGTATTTGCTGAGCATCAGGATGATAGTATTAAGTATATTTTAACTCCTATGCAACGAATCATGAAAAATGTCCAAGCTTCAAAGACTTCGATATCAGGAGATGCACAAGAGGAGCCACAGATCTCATTTCGTTTTGATGCATTAGAGAGATTTAATGAAGAAAGAGTGTATGGTAATCAACCCAAAGTTGAGCTATTTAAAAGATTAGGAGTAAAAGGTATTTGGGATGACTGGCACTTTTTGGCTCCTTGGCGTCCATTGGAATATAAGCCTGCGACCGATGGTGCATCGTCTGTATTATATGCCTCATCCGTATTTCGATTATCATCTGGAAATAAAAGCGCAATACAGCAAGCGAGCCAAAGAAACATATTAAGAAAACAAGCAATTATTAGCTATATTGACTCCATGGAAATTGATGATTTGGGCGATAGATTAAAAGATGTACAGCTTGGTAATGTATATGCAGATTCATTAAAAGGTTATATTGCCAATCATGACATTAGAAAGATCGGAAATCAGATCATTTATGCTAATAAGCATCAAAAACAAAGCGATTTACAAGTTAGTTATAATAAATTACTTGATATTATCCGTGGCACTGATAAGTTGGATCAAACATGGGCTGTAAGCATTCTTTTTGCTCAAGGAGTTTTAAAAGATTTTTTAAAAGGCTTGAATTTAGAAATATTTGTGGAGGATGTTACTAACATTGTACAATATTATAAAACAAGAGACTTGAAAAAAACAGACAATTTTATATCTGTATATTCATCTTTATTTATGACAATGTTGAAGTTCTTGGCAGAGGATGAATTGTTGAACGCAAACTTGTTAAAAACTGAATTGGCCGTATTGAGTTATTACT
The DNA here is from genome assembly GCF_002894025.1 of Moraxella sp. RCAD0137. Taxonomy (NCBI): domain Bacteria; kingdom Pseudomonadati; phylum Pseudomonadota; class Gammaproteobacteria; order Moraxellales; family Moraxellaceae; genus Moraxella; species Moraxella sp. RCAD0137. The sequence goes on along the minus strand of NZ_LTCC01000008.1, from coordinate 11,079 downwards.
ATTGTAAAAATATTGATAGTATTGGCAGATCTAAAAACATATATGATTTAATATTTATCAATAACTTTATTAATAAATCTATATTTCAGTATGATTTATTAGCAGATTTGTATCGAAATGGGTATGATAAGTCGAAGTTATTTATTACACCATAAATGTATTGGTATTATTTATTAATAAGGTTAAGTTTGTATGAAAAGAGCTATTAAACTGAGAGAACATGGTATCTTGGCAAGTCAAATAGTCAATCCTTCTGAGAAATATGCCGAGAGCAAGCGCCATCTAAGCCATCGATATGCATATCAAATACAGACGGACGAACTGGGATTTATATATTCTGGTAGAGATTTCAAACCTGTGAATAGTGTATGCTTCATTGGTGATTCCTTTGTTGAGAATAAATTTGTTGATTGTGAGAGTCGATGGCATTCTGTTCTAGAAAAGTTGTTTTTAGAAAATGGTAATAAAATTCGTGTATTAAATGCAGGGTATTCTGGTGCGACCTCACTAAACATTCTTAACACTATCATCAATAAGGTTGTAAATAGTAATGTTCGTACATTAATTTATGTGTTATCATCAAATGACTATGGTGCACTTAGATACCATGAAGGTTATTGGAATAAAACCAAAAATCACTCCAACTTACTATTGTCTGAGTATGTAGAAGAAGAAAGAGGTAAGCCCAATAAAGACATGTTCAGAGCTATGCTAAAATCCATTTATGATTTGAGCAGAAATTTCGGCATGGAGCTGTATTTTAGTACTTATCCAAATTTATGTGACAATAAGGCTTTGATGGAGTTAAATGATTGGCTCAGAGAGTTTTGTGACGAAAATGACTACCCTCTAGTGGATATGGATTTGTTAATGCAGCCGTATGTTGAGCAGGGTCAAGAGCTATTCCATGATAAATTACATATGAATGAAAAGGCATCTAAAATTTTTTCTGAAATAATTTATGATAATTTATTTAAGAATCGATATACCATACAAAAAAATCTATTGCAGCAAATTTCTGTCAATAAAACAGAGAGTGATAGTTGGCGGTGTGTATTAAGAAATCAAAATTTTAACAGCAGCATTTATACATCTGTCTCTGTCATTATTGATATTAATAATCATGGTTTATTTGCAGATAGATTGCTAATTCAATTAACTTCTAGCAATCCTATTAACGGTGGTTTGCATAATAACTTGCTTTTTTCTGAAGAGTTAGGGTGGCATATCTGGGTGAATATTCCTAAGTTTGAACATTTACAAATCAGAACTGGTTTTAATATTCAAATGGTTGAAGATTTGAATATAAACATGTGTTTAGAAAGCAAATCGAATATAGCAGAAGTTATTCATGATATTTATGTAGAATATATTATATAGAAGTGAGTTTTGAATTATGAGACAACCAAAGTTATTTGTTAATCATAATGATTTTTTAATTACTAATAAAGATAATATTAGCTTTGAAAATGTTGATATTCAACAAGTGGACTCTGTAAATAGGATTTTTGGTTATTGTATTACAGATAAAGAGCATTTTCAGAATGAAAATTTGTCTGAAGGTGCTATAAATTACATTGAAAAAAATAATATTGATATCAGTGGAATATTTTGTGCTGTTAGATTATCAGATCAATCAATCACTTTGTCCTTAGATCCTTTATGTCAGTTTAATTTATTTTATTTTTCGTGTGAGAGCTTTTTTATTATTTCATCAAATATTGACATGATGAGAAAACTTCATAAATTTGATATTAATCCCAATTATATTTTTGATCAATTGGCATATAAAAGCATTATGCGTGGACAGACCATCCTAAAGAATATTTATTATCTGCAGCTTCAGGATGTTAATAGTGAAGAAAATTCACAGAGTATTTTAAATGTATTGGAAGATTTTAGTATTTATATCAATCGACCCGAATATTCCAAATATGATAATCTAAATTATTATGACCTGCTAAGATTATATAGAAAAAGATTAGATGATCGAGCTGAAATAGTGGCAAATAAGTTTGACGAAATACATATACAGTTAACAGGAGGGGCGGACAGTCGACTTGCTCTCAGCTCATTCGCCAAGTTTGATCATATCAAATGCAGCGTCTATGGTGATGGTACCTCTCAGAATAGACTGGTGTTTGAGGAGATTGTTTCATCTCTTGACATACAGGTAGCAAACCCTGAGAGGTTTATTGGACAACCCTTGAATAATTCATCAAGAGTTATTGGTGCTTTAGCTAGATCTAGCTATATGAAGTTGAACAACCTAACTTTTTATATGAATGGCTTACCTCATGATACTCTTAAATTGTGTAAAATTACAGGATACTACGGTGCAAATATTGCAGGAGGGGTTGATTTACCATATCAATCAAACATTCGAAATACTCGGTTAGAGTCTGTACCAAAGGATCGGTTTACTTATTTTAAGTATGTATCAGATTTTGTAAATAAGCATAAAAATTTGCGTCCAGTTGCACTTTTGGATTTGTTTTATATTAATAATAGGGGTAAATCTCATTATGCGGCACATTCTTTGTTGGATAATATTTATGCCAGCTCGGTTGATATCCTATATGATTATATAAATATCTTGTTAGTTAGGAAAGCGCCTTATTCTGATGGGGATATTAATAAAAACGCTATATCTGTGGATTTGATTTATTTGCAAAACCCTCAACTTGCAATGTTTCCTTACGATAGTAGAAAAATTCCTGAATATAGATTATTTGAGAATATTCCTTTAATAAATTGTTTTAAGGGGTATATGTTTGCTCATAAAAACCTTAAATCATTTCCTGTATTGAGACCCTCTCCAAATAATGATGATAAAAATTTTATTAGGCTAACAAACGAGCAGGGTAGCGAAGTTTGTGATGTTCGTTTATTCACAAATGATTTAATCAGAGAACGAGCCTCGCATTATCCAGAGCTAAAACACCTGACAAAAGAATATGATATATATTCTAGAATATTTTTATATTATTTGCTAAGCGAAATACAAGTTTTGGATTTGTGCTAAGGCTTTAAGAAATTGTAGGAGATAAATGATGCCAAACATTACCATTGCAGGCACGGGTTATGTTGGTTTATCTAACGCTGTCCTTCTTGCTCAAAAATATCCAGTCATTGCATTAGATATTGACGAGCAAAAGGTAGCTAAGATTAATCAGCGTCAAGCACCGATTGAAGATGTGGAAATTGAGAATTTCTTGGCTCGTAAAGAGCTTAATCTAACAGCGACCACGGATAAGCAATTGGCTTATACCGATGCTGATTATGTCATTATTGCGACGCCAACCAATTATGATGCCAATACCAAATTTTTTGACACATCCAGTGTGGAAGCGGTGATTGCTGATGTATTGGCGATCAACCCACAAGCGATTATTATTATTAAATCCACTATTCCTGTGGGCTTTACAGAGGGTATTAAACAAAAGCTTGGTGTAGATAATATTATTTTTTCACCAGAGTTTTTGCGTGAGGGTAAGGCGTTATATGATAATTTATACCCTTCTCGCATTATTGTGGGCGAAGACAGCGATCGAGCTCGTCAGTTTGCCAATATGCTTGCTGAGTGTGCTGTCAAAGAAAATATTGAAATTCTTTTGACGAATAACACAGAAGCAGAAGCGATTAAACTGTTTGCCAATACTTATTTGGCACTGCGTGTGGCGTATTTTAATGAACTTGATACTTATGCGTCAGTACATGGACTAGACACTGCCCAGATTATTAAAGGGGTGAGTTTAGATCCAAGGGTAGGCGATTATTATAATAATCCATCGTTTGGCTATGGTGGCTATTGTCTGCCCAAAGATACCCAGCAATTATTGGCAAATTATCAAAATGTGCCACAAAATCTCATTGAAGCGGTGGTGAAGTCTAATCAGACTCGTAAGCAATTTATTGCCAATGATATTTTGGTACAGCAGCCAAAAGTAGTAGGTATCTATCGTTTAATCATGAAAGCTGGTTCGGATAATTTCCGTGATTCTGCTATTTTTGATGTGATTAAATATCTGCGGGCTAAAGGTGTGCAAATTATCATCTATGAGCCAAATGTGACTGAGTCGCAGTTTGCTGGTTTTGATATACAAAATGACTTGGTCGTGTTCAAAGAGCAAGCAGAAATCATCGTTGCTAATCGCATAACTGATGAACTTGATGATATTATCCATAAAATTTATACACGAGATTTATCAGGAGTGGACTATTAAGTTTTTTGGGGTCCGTAGCTTTGCTCAAAAACTCGCACGCTATCCATCTAAACTTCGCTATGTGACACCCAAGCAGCTCTGGATGGCGATGCGGTTGGGGCTATACCAAACGGTATTGTCAAAAAGATCAGTCTTCGCTACGCCAAAATCGCAAGTCGTGCACTTGATTTCAACACTAAAGCGACAAGAATTGAATGAAGGGCAGGCTCATGTAGTGATTTTTGAGGTGCTTGGTAAGCAAAAACTTGCCAAGTATCATCGAGAGTTCGTAAAAGAAACTTTTTATCTTTATCCTATAGCATTCGCCGACTATTTTGAGCGGCATCCCAAATGGTTATCAGATCCTGACTATAATGGACTGTATCTATCTTATCTATCTACTCAGCCAAAAGCTGGGGAGAGTTGGAATGTATCACAGCTATTGCAGTTACCACAAGATGTTAATCGATTTTGCCTTGAGAGCAATCTGAAAAGCGGTACTGATATCAGCACCTTAAATCAAGTGCTGATATCGCATCGGTTGGTAGCCCTGTCAGTATCTGGCGCACAGCCATTGACGGTCAGTCATTTGCAAGCCAACACTCCGTATCAATACAAGCAAGCACAAACAGTCAGTGTGTTGGTAACAGCATATAATGCTCGAAATACCCTGTCTATTTGCTTGCAAAGTTTACTAAAGCAAACATGGCAATCACTAGAGATTATCGTCATTGATGATGCCAGTACTGATGATACGGCTAAAATCATTCATACCTTTGCCAAGCAAGATAAAAGAATTACCGGTATTTACTTACCAAAAAATGTCGGCACATTTGTTGCAAAAAGTATTGGAGCAGGCTTTGCAACGGGGGAGTTTTTGACCTGTCAAGACTCGGATGATTTTGCGCATCCCCAAAAGATTGAAAGGCAGGTTCTACCTTTGATTGATCGCCCTGAGCTAATCGCCACCACTTCACAATGGCTACGCCTTGATGAATGTGGGCGGTTTTACGCTAGGCAGTATTATCCATTTTTGCGACAAAATCCAGCTTCGCCACTGTTTCGGCGAGAGCGAGTAGAGCAAGAGATTGGGCTATGGCATTTGGTACGCACAGGGGCGGATAGTGAATTTTGGCATCGGCTAAAGCTGTACTATGGTGATGATCGCATTATGGCGATTAAAGAACCATTGACTGTTGCCAGCCATCGTGCAGATTCATTGATGAATGCAGGGGATTTTGGTGTCCATGACAAGGCTTCAGCGCTGAGGCGACTTGATTATTGGGAGGCTTGGAATTTGTGGCATATTGCGTGCTTATCCAAAAAAAGACAGCCAGCCATGCCAAGTATTAGCGAGCAGATCATCAATCCTGTTTTTGAAGTTGACGAAAGACTACTTGTGAATCCTGATGATATTCGTTACAATTTAGAAAACTTAACCATAGAGAAGCAAGATGACTAAAATCACCCACGCCATTATCCCCGTTGCAGGCTTCGGTACGCGTATGCTACCGCTATCTAAGGCGGCGCCAAAAGAGCTGTTGCCATTGGGTAACAAACCTGCTATTCAGTACGTCATCGAAGAGGCTATCGCTGCCGGGATCAAAAATATCGTCCTAGTCAATCACGCCCAAAAGATGGCGATTGAGAACTATTTTGATATCAACAGCGAGCTGGATACTCAGCTGCGTAGCAAGGGCAAAGATGCACTTGCTGACAGCCTAAACTTCTTGCCTGATGATGTCACCATCACTAGCATCCGCCAAGGCAAGCCATTGGGGCTGGGTCATGCGGTTCTACAAGGTCGTGCCGTGGTCGGCGATAACCCCTTTGCTGTGCTACTACCCGATGTGGTACTAAACCCTTATGCGTCTGATTATCAGGCTCATAACCTTGCCTTTATGATGGTTGAATTTGCCAAGACAGGCCGCAGTCAGATTTTGGTCGATCCTGTGGCGACGGCAGACATTCATAAATATGGTATCGCTCGCCTATCTGATACCCAAACCATTGAAAAATCAGACAGTAATATCTGCTTTGATGTCAAAGGCTTTGTCGAAAAACCATCGGCTGATGTCGCACCGTCAAATTTGGCAGTGGTGGGTCGCTATGTGTTTGATAATGCGATTTTTGAGTATCTTGCCAAGACTGCCCCAAGCGTTGGCGGCGAGATTCAGCTGACTGATGCCATTGATGCACTGATTGGCACACAGGGTATGGATGTAGTGACGATGGTGGGCAACAGCTTTGATGCTGGCGATATGACCAGCTATATGCAGGCCTTTGTGTATTTTGCTGATAAATTGGGTGTCAAGCCTGCGAATTAAGGATAATTCATGAGCCATACCACCAACACCGCTTGGCAAGCTCTACAAAATCTTGCTGCCACCACACCAAATATCGGTGAATTATTTGCTGATAGTAGTCGCAGTGAGCAATTTAGTGCAGCTGCCTGTGGGATTTATATGGATTATAGTAAGCAGGCGCTGGATAATGAGCGTCTGTCGGCATTGATAGCCCTTGCCAAATCCAAAAATTTATCTCATAAAATCAATGAGTTATTATCAGGTGTCAAGGTCAATGACACCGAAAATCGTGCTGCCTTGCACACGGCTCTACGCCTGCCAAAGGGTGAGTCTTTGCTGGTGGATGGCGTGGATGTCGGTGGGCAGGTGCATGATAGCCTAGATAAGTGCGAAGCGATTGTCAGCCGTATCCGTACAGGTGTGTGGCGTGGCTATTCGGGCAAGGCAATCACCGATGTGGTCAATATCGGGGTTGGTGGTTCGGATTTGGGACCGCTCATGGCGGCGACGGCACTGGAGGAATGGGCAGATACGGACATTCGAGTGCATTTTGTCTCCAATATGGACGGCACACAGCTCGATGGCTTGCTAAAAAAACTCAATCCGCAAACGACACTGTTTATCATCTCGTCCAAATCTTTTGGTACGATTGACACACTCTCAAACGCCAAAACTGCCAAGGCGTGGCTACTCTCCACCGGTGCCAAAGAACAAAGCCTGCTGCGTCGGCATTTTATCGGTATCTCGACTCGCACCGATAAGATGAGTGCGTGGGGCATTCATACGGACAATCAGCTCTTGTTGTGGGACTGGGTGGGTGGTCGCTTTAGTATGTGGTCAGCCATCGGGCTTGCCATCGCCATTCGCATTGGCATGACTGGCTTTCGTGCACTGCTGGCGGGTGCCTATGCGATGGATACACACTTTGCCACCGCTGACTTTGAGCACAATCTGCCTGTGCTGCTTGGCTTGATTGGTGTGTGGAATTCTACCTTTTTGGGGATCAATGCCCATACGGTGTTGCCTTATGATGGGCGATTGTCATTTTTCCCCAATTATCTGACCCAGCTTGAGATGGAGTCCAACGGCAAATCGGTGGCGCGTGACGGCGTGGCGGTGGATTATGATACCTGCCCGATTCTGTGGGGCGATATTGGTTCAAACGCTCAGCACGCTTTTTATCAGCTACTACACCAAGGTACTCAGCGGGTGTCGTGCGATTTTATCACGCCGATTCGCCGCTATGACAATCAGCAGCACCATCACGATGCCTATTTAGAAGAGCAGCATAAATTATCCTTGGCAAACTGCTTTGCGCAGTCGCAGGTGCTTGCTTTTGGTAATGGGGCATTGGGCGAAACCGCTCAAGATGAATTGAATGAGTTTAAACGCTATCGCGGTAATCAGCCATCTACAACCTTATTATTAGACAGTTTAAGCCCGTCTACTTTGGGCGCACTGATTGCCTTATACGAGCATAAAGTGTATGTGATGAGCGTGTTGTGGGGGATTAATCCTTTTGACCAATGGGGCGTGGAAGTGGGCAAAGTGATGGCAAACAGTGTGTTTGATGCTCTAAATGACGGCAAGGCGGATGGCTTTGATGGCTCAACCAATGCTTTGCTTGCCAAGATTCTACAGGCTCAAGCCGTACAGGGGGGTGTGTGATGAGCAATTCAATCCTACTGATTGGCTGTACCAATGAGTCCATCAACACTGCTATTTGGCTGGCCAGTCTAAATAAATCAGTGCAGTTACTCGCTGATGACAGTGCAGTGTCGCACACATTGGCAAGCTACAAGTTTGACCATCAAATGTCGGCCCTATGGCAAATGTACGCACAAACAGGGCAAATCACCGTGGTGGATACGCCTAGTGTTGCCGCCTATGTGTGGCTATTTTTGGATGCGCAAGGCGTAGATGAGCAGTTGCCATCGTTATTTGACACGATAGCTCAAGTCATCTTAAGTGGCTCGGTGGCTATCGGTGATGTGGCAACTTTGGCAAATGAGTTTGCCACCAGCCAAGTCTGCTATGTGCCGTTTGTCTTTATGAAAGATGGTACGGGTTTTGGTTCATTATCATCGCCTGATATGGTGATGATCGGTGAGAAGACCCTAGGCGTGCATACGACCAATGAGCTGCTACTCATGCTGTTATCTCGCACGGATCAGCAGTTTGTTGGTAATATTAAGACGGTGGAATTTGCCCGTGCAGGGATTATGGCGATGCTTGCCACACGCCTAAGCTTTGTTAATGAGATCGCGCGCCTAGCGGATGCCAGTGGCGTGGATATGACAACGGTGCAGGCGGTGATGGGGCTGGATAAGCGTATCGGCAAGGACTATCTGTCGGCAGGGTGGGGCTTTGGTGGTCAGACACTGCCTACCGAAGTTGAGTTACTTGATCAGTTTTTTAAACAAAATCAAGTCCAAAGCCGTCTATTATCCACTGTCTGTCAGATTAATGAAGACCAAAAAGAGCTGATTTTCCGTAAATTTTGGCGCTATTTTGATGGCTTTATTGATGGTAAATCAGTGATGATTTGGGGGGCAGGCTATCGCACCAATACAGGTCGTACCACCAATGGGGCGATTCATCCACTTCTAAAGCTGTTATGGTCATATGGCATCAAGACGAGCATTTATGCCCCGAATGCAGGCTTTGAGCTGACGGAAATTTATGACGGTGAGCCGCTGTTTGGCCTATGTGATGATGCTTATGATTTGGCAGGGCGTGATGCTTTGTTTATTCTAAACTGGTCAGAGGCGGTACCGCCAAATATTGAGCAATTAAATCAGTTTGGCTTACCGATTTTTGATGCCAAAAATATTTTGAATAATCAAATGGTCGCACAATACACAGGTGATTATCATGGTATTGGGCGTAATTATAGCAAAGTGGAAATATGATGAAAAAAATTTTAGTTACCGGTGGCGCAGGCTATATCGGCTCGCACACCTTGATTGAATTGATTGCAGCAGGCTTTGAGCCTGTAGTGTATGATAATCTGTCCAATTCAAGCCCTGTGGCAATTGCGCGAGTTGAAGAGATTGTAGGGCAAAGCATCCAATTTATCCAAGGTGATATTTTGGACAAAGATTTGCTTGCCAAAACCTTTACTGAGCATGACTTTTTTGGTGTGATTCATTTTGCTGGACTAAAAGCAGTGGGTGAGTCGGTTGCCAAGCCCGTCAAATATTACCAAAATAATGTCGCAGGTACACTCAACTTGCTAGAAGTCATGCAAGCATATGGGGTGAAAAACTTTATTTTCTCATCATCAGCCACTGTCTATGGCGACCCTGAAGTATTGCCAATTGTCGAAACTGCTAAACGTTCTTGTACCAATCCGTACGGACAGTCTAAATTGACTGTTGAATATATCTTGGAAGATTTGGCAAAATCGGATGATCAGTTCAATGCTGTACCCTTGCGATATTTTAACCCTATTGGTGCGCACGAAAGTGGCTTGATTGGCGAAGATCCAAGTGATATTCCCAATAATTTAATGCCCTATATCAGCCAAGTAGCGGTGGGTAAGCTTGAAAAGCTGTCCGTATTTGGTAATGATTATGACACCATCGACGGCACGGGTGTGCGTGATTATATTCATGTGGTGGATTTGGCAAAAGGTCATGTGGCGGCACTGGAATATTTGGTCAAGGTATCAAGCACTGTTGGCTTTTGCCCTGTCAATCTAGGCACGGGCAATGGCACATCGGTATTGCAGCTTGTGGATGCGTTTGTGGCAAATACAGGACAAACTGTACCATATGTCATCACTGATCGCAGACCTGGTGATGTGGCAGCTTGCTATGCCAGCAGTGACAAGGCGCGTGAGCTGTTCGGTTGGACGGCAGCACTGGGTATTAATGAGATGTGTGCCGACACTTGGCGTTGGCAAAGCGGCAATCCAAACGGTTATCGCCAAAGCTAAAGATAAAGAAAAGATCCTTTGTCAGCAAAGGATCTTTTAATTGTAGGCGAGTAATTAGGTATCATACTAATAATTCCGTAACTATTTGATTTTATTGATTCCTTATTTATTAGAAAAATTAATTAGGTATCATATTCAAACCACTTGTTACACTCCAATCCATAATTTTATAAGTAATTAGGTATCATACTGGAAATTATTTTTTACTGTCAATTGAGTAAGTGTTGAACTACCTTGAGAATATATAAAGATTTGCATTATGAATGTTCAACCCCCCCAGTTATAAAATTTCTATTTTATCATCAATTTTTGATAAAAAAATCATAGGGTAAAGGGTATTGATAGTGGCGACAAGCAAGTAACAAAATCACTGGAATTCGATATTTTATAGCCGATAACTCTTCAAATGTAGTTGAGTTTTTACACTGATAAAGTAATTCTTCTAGCCAATCACTCATAGGCATATTTAAGTCCAAGTTTGCCAATGTAGCTCCATGAATTGCACTATGAACCGTCCCGGGATTGTCGGAGACCCAAAACTCTGAGACAATACCCTTATGAAAACCAAACAATACTCAACTGAAATTAAGACTCGAGCCGTCGAATTACTCATCGAATCACAAAAAGA
>NZ_LTCC01000007.1:0-74988 GCF_002894025.1 Moraxella sp. RCAD0137 | reverse complement strand
GAAGCACCAAGACATCAATCAGTGGAGCGAAGTTGATATTCAACAGGTGATCAATAAACTGAATTTACGACCACGTAAATGTTTAGGTTGGAAAACACCTTATGAAGTTTACTTCAAAAAAACGTTGCACTTGGTTTGACAATTCAAGGAAAAAATTTGCAGTCATCGGTGCGACAGGTTATGTGGGTCAGGCAGTGGTCAAAGAATTGGCAAGCCGTGGTCATCAAGTTACCGCTTTTGCACGCAATGTAGAAAAAGTCGTACAGGCAGACAATGTAACAGCTGTTAATGCTGATGTATTATCACCGAATTTTGCTGAGCAATTACAAGGCTTTGATGCGGTGGTGAGTGCCTTTAATCCAGGCTGGACAAACCCAAATATCGGTGCGGATTTTACCCGTGGGGCAACTGCGATTGTGGACGCTAGTAAAGTCGCAAATGTGCCGTATTTATTGGTTGTGGGCGGTGCAGGCAGTCTGTTTGTCGCACCCAATGTGCAGCTGATTGATACGCCTGATTTTCCAAAAGAAATTTTTGATGGCGCAAACTCAGTACGCAATCTATTAAATGACCTAAAAGACCGCCGTGATGTCAATTGGGCATTTATTTCACCGCCTGCATTGCTTGGTGTGACAGGTGACTATAGCGAAGAGCGTACAGGTGAATATCGTCTGGGTGATGATAATTTGCTGATGAATGGCGATGTCCCTGCTGGTATTAGTGTCGCGGATTTGGCGATCGCTATCAGTGATGATGTGGAAAATCAAGCGCATTTACACAAGCGTTTTACGGCGGCGAGCAAATCTTAATGCAACTTACAACCATCCATTCACACTCTAAGCTGTTTTGATTGTTAAAAATGAGCTGGTATTGATGTCAGCTCATTTTTTTGACGCACAAGCACAGAATCATCACGCACAAGGCAGTATTCATCAGATCGGCTGTTTATTTTAGCCACTTTTTCAATACCGCCACTCGCGACACCAGCAGCCAATCCAAGAGCGCCATCGCCATAATCGCCACCGCAGCCGTTGGAAACACACACGCCACCAGCAATAATACAATCATCGCCGTTTTCCAATTGGGCAATTCACGCCCTTGCGCTGGCGGATACACACCCACACCACGCGGACGGCGCCTCCACCACATCACATAGCCGCTCACACACAAATAAATCACCAGCAAACAAAATACGACATTCAACGCCACCGACCATGAGCCCATCGTTCCCATGTGAAAGGCTGTGCCTATCGCCATCAATTTGCCAAACCAGTTGTAATCCTCAAACCGAATATCCGCCAACACATTGCCACTATAACGGTCAATGTGCATGGTGCGGTCAGCGGTTGGATTGGGGCTGTCGTAACTCATGGAATCTTGGTTGATTGTCCATACGCCGGTGTCTGTTTTTGGCAAATAAATGTGGTAGCGACCGTCAAATCCTTTTTCGCGGACAAATCTGTCCACCGTCTCAAGCGCCATCGGTACATCGGACGAGATCCCTTTTTCGCCCAAAGTACTGCCTGAAACAGGCATGGGCGTCAATTCTAACACCCACGGAATTTCTTTGGTTTTACCGTCATTTAAATCGCCATGCGTGGGTAAAGTAGAAGTTGGATTCGGTGCAACGCCCCATTTGCCCGCAGGAAATTGCGACCACGCTTGCACCACTTTTTCGCCCCAAATGCCCGCCCAAGCCATGCCCGAAATACAAAATACCAGTAGCATTGCCGACACATACACCCCAAACACCCCATGAAAACCGCGCCACCACGACCGCCCTGCGCCCAATTTACCTGTGGACAACATGTGCACCACACGACGCTTGCGCGAGCACCACCACAAATACAGCCCTGTCAAAATCATCAATACGGTTAATGCGGCTGTGGTTTCCAGCACATAATCGCCGACTTTACCCATCAATAAATCGCTGTGGATTTCATCCATCACATGATACATGTTTTGATTGCGCGGATAAGTTTGGACGACTTGTGCGGTGTAAGGGTCGATCGCCACCATGGTTGAGTTGCCTGCGCCATCATTGACGCGAAACACCGCCACCATGTCGGCTGCGCGTGGCGAGATGTATTGCAGCACCATGCCGTGTTCTTTGTCCACCACATCCAAAGCGGCTTTGGCTTGCTGTGAAAGCGGTTGAACCACCGACTGCACTGGCACATGAATGCGCTCGCCATCTTTGCCTTGGATATTGGCAAACAAAATCATCGCAAGCCCAGTTAGTGCCAAAATCATCAAAAAAGGCGCGATTACGATGCCAGCATAAAAATGCCATCGCCAAATTAAAAAATAACGCAAGCTGCTGTTTTCTTGCCCGTGATCGCATGATTTTTTCATAATACAAACTCTTTTTAAGGTCAGACATCGTCGGACAGCGGCTTTTGACAGACTGGCGTCTCGCCCAAATCTTTGGCAAAGTCCCTGTGATTTGTCAATGATGCGTGGCCATATCCGTGGCATAATCTGCCAACTGCGCAGTATATCAAATTTGTCCACCAAATAAGAGCCGTTGATCGCATGGATTGCAATAAAGCACCATTTGGCAGCCAAAATATGCCGAGCATCGCCAAAATACCTTGCCCAAATCGGGTATCAATGCGATAATATCCAGTTAAGCTTTTATTGTCATTCAACCCCACAGGAAAACTATGGCTCAATATATTTACACCATGAACAAGGTGTCAAAAATTGTTCCCCCAAAGCGTGAAATCCTAAAAGACATCAGTCTGTCGTTTTTCCCAGGTGCCAAAATCGGTGTCCTAGGTCTAAACGGTGCGGGTAAATCAACGCTACTACGCATCATGGCAGGCGTGGATACTGAGTTTAGCGGTGAAGCGCGCCCGCAAGCAGGCATTAAGGTCGGCTATCTACCCCAAGAACCACAGCTAGACCCGAACAAAACCGTGCGTGAAAATGTCGAAGATGGTGTGCGTGAAGCGCTGGATGCTCTTGACCGTCTGAACCAAATTTATGCCGAATATGCTGAGCCTGATGCAGACTTTGATAAGCTTGCTGCTGAGCAGGGCAAGATGGAAGATATCATCCAAGCATGGGATGCGCACAACCTAAACACTCAGCTTGAAAAAGCGGCGGATGCACTTCGCCTACCGCCATGGGACGCTGATGTCTCTAAGCTGTCAGGTGGCGAGAAACGCCGTGTCGCCTTATGCCGTTTGCTACTGTCTAAGCCTGATATGCTGCTGCTTGACGAACCAACCAACCACTTGGATGCAGAATCGGTGGCATGGCTTGAGCGTTTCTTAAAAGACTATTCAGGTACGATTGTGGCGATCACCCACGACCGATATTTCCTTGACAATGTCGCTGAGTGGATTTTGGAGTTGGACCGTGGCTATGGCTATCCATACCAAGGTAACTACACCGAATGGCTAGAGCAAAAGAACAAACGCCTAGAGCAAGAGCAAAAGCAAGAAGAAGCCTTTGCCAAAGCGTTGAAACAAGAATTGGAATGGGTACGCAAGAACCAAAAAGGTCAGCAAGCCAAATCTAAGTCTCGTCTAGAGCGTTTTGAAGAGATGAACTCTCGTGAATTCCAACAACGCAACGAAACCGCCGAAATCTATATTCCACCAGGGCCACGCCTAGGCAATAAAGTGATTGAAGTCAATAACATCTCAAAATCATTTGGCGATCGCTTGCTGTATGAAAACCTATCATTCACCGTACCACCGATGGCAATCGTCGGTATCATCGGCCCAAATGGTGCAGGTAAAACTACGCTGTTTAATATGATCTGTGGCAAAGATAAGCCTGATACTGGTACGGTCGAAGTGGGCGAGAGCGTCAAAGTCGCCTATGTCGGTCAGGTGCGTGATGAGCTAGACGATAATAAGACAGTGTGGGAAGAAGTTTCGGACGGTCTTGATATGATCACTGTGGGTGAGTACACCACGCCAAGCCGTGCGTATATCGGCCGCTTCAACTTCAAAGGCCAAGACCAGCAAAAACGTGTCGGTCAATTATCAGGTGGTGAGCGTAACCGCCTACAGCTTGCCAAGACACTCAAGCAAGGCGCCAATGTCATCTTACTGGATGAGCCATCGAACGACCTTGATGTCGAGACCTTGCGTGCGCTAGAAGATGCGGTGCAAGTCTTCCCAGGTACTGTGATGGTCGTGTCGCATGACCGCTGGTTCCTTGACCGTATCGCTACACACATCCTAGCATTCGAAGAAGAAGGTCCTGTGTGGTACGATGGCAACTACACCGAGTACGAAGCCTACCGCAAAAAGACCCTTGGCGCGGATGCAGGCCCTAAGCGTATGAAATATAAGAAGATTGGTGGTTAAGTCACTGATCATAAAACGACAAGTCTGAATGGCTTGTCGTTTTTTTAAGCACAAAAAACGGCATCACACAGATGCCGTTTTTAGATCACACACAGCGATTAAAAGCGCGGTGTGTTGTCTTCAATGCTGTCTTCTACCGCTTGCTTGGTGTCGGTAGGCAGGATGACTTTGTTGTCCGCTTCGCTTTCAGCTTTATCCTGAATGCGCTTTAGCAGACGCGCGGCCGCTTCACGACCACCCATGCCAAATGCCAAGGCAAATGCCACTGCCACAGCACCAAGTGTCAGACCAAAGGCCAGGTTGACGATGCTATCAGCAATGCCCATCGCGCGCAGACCCATCGCCAGCACCAGACCCATGATCAGTACGCGGACGATGTTTGCCAATAGGCGCGAGCCTTGTTCAGAGCGCTCAACGATGCCAGCAATGATATTGGCAAGCCAAAAGCCGATCGCCAAAATCACAGCGCCTAGGATGATTTGACCTGCAAAATGAATGAACATCGTCACCACATCGCGGATCTGTTCAAAGCCTAGAATATCAGCTGCTGCGGTCACAGCAAACAGCATGGCGAAGAACAAGATGGCACATGCCACCACTTCAGACAGCTGCTTGCTGCCAAGCACGCCTTGTAAGCCGATGCGCGCAGGCAGGCTGTCAAGCTGAGTGCTGGCAAGCAGTCCTTTGATGATATTGGCCACCATGCGCACCACAAAATAAGTCACCACCAAAATCGCCACTGCGGTGAAGATATTTGGCAGCGCCTCCATGATTTTGTTCAGCATGTTGGTCGCAGGGCGCGAGATCGCTTCGATTTTTAGAGCATCAAGCGCAGCGATGGTAAATGGCACGATGATCAACAAGAACGCCAGTGAGCCTGCAATGTTTGGCAAGCTGTTTTGTTCGCTGACACCTGCTTTGGCGGCCAGACTTTGAATGTTTAATCCAGAAACTAGATTGGTAATGATGCCGCGAACCACGCGCGCGACGATCAAGCCCACAAAGAACACCAAGCCTGCCATCAAGAAATTCGGCACAAAGTCGAAAATCTTATCGATCATATTGGTCAGCGGCGTAAACAGACCTGTCAGACCCAGACGACCAAGCACCATGGTCAATACGATCAGCAGAATGAACCAATAAATGACATCGGCAATCGTGCTGCTTAGCGGCTTGACACCGGCTTCTTGAGACAGTTTTTCGTCAAGATTGGTTTTGTTCAGTGCCATGTTAGCGGCATTTTTGGCGATGGTTGCGACCACCCAGCCAATCACACCAACAGCGATGGCCGCCAGAAGATTTGGTAAGAATAGCAAAACTTGATTAATCATGTTGGCAAACGGCACCGAGATTGAGTTAAGATTCAGCTGATTCAGCGCCCCTGAGATGCCAATGACGAACACAAACCAAAAAACAATTTTTGCTAAGATGTCATCGACTTGATAATTGCTGCCAGTTGAGCGTTGCATGCGCTGATTGACATTAAATTTAGCAAGTGCCTTACGAGTCAGCGCCGCCAACACCAATGCAGCCAGCCAACCCAACACAAAAATAGCGATGGCGCCGATGATCGAGCCAATCGGTCCTTCTAGGCCTTGGTTAAAAATCACGATTCTGTTAAAATCCATGAAATGCTCCGATATTATATGACATTTGGCAGTCGCATGAAATACCTAAGTGTGCCAAGTCAAACCGATGGCAGATGCCTAACAGGCCAAGCAGCCCTAGGACAACCCAGTAAGACAGCGCCCAGATTTATTGATATGGACTAATGTCAATGCAGTGAAAAAAATCAAAATTACTGGCGCCATGGATCACAGTCAGCGAGCAATTTATCCATCACATGTGACAGTAAATGGGCAACCGCGCCAGTTTCAGCAAGATTGTAACACCAAATCCATCATTTCACCGCCTTTATTAAACAAGCTTTGACAATCTTAACAATAATAATACAACTTGCGAGCAAATTTAGTGGATATTCGTGGTCAAAACTCCAAAATTTTGCTATCATTGGCGAATCTTTGTGGTCAGTGCAGCAAAGGCAAAGATGACGGTCATGACCGATCTGCTGATATGCACACGATCACGACGCACTGACTTCCTCCCACACGACATTGAGAAATTGTATGAAAAAACAAGTTTTGGCAGCAACCATCGCAGCATTGGCATTGGTCGGCTGTAATAAAAATACGGCAGCAGAGCCGAAAGAAGGCGAGAAATCCACCGTCGTCACCGACAGCAGCACCGAGATCCAAAAAGTCAGCTATGTGTTTGGTTATGACGCTGGCAAAACCCTAAAACAAATCGAAGATCAGCTAGATTTGGACATCTACATGAAAGCCTTTAAAGATGGCTATGCAGGTGCCGAAAGCGCATTGACCCAAGAGCAGGTGCAGGCGCTGGGTGTGGCTTATGAGAAGCGTAAGAGCGAAGAAGCGCAGCAAAAACAAGCTGAAGCTGCCACCAACAATAAAGCTGAAGGTGAGAAATTCTTGGCCGACAACGCCAAAAAAGCTGGCGTTCAAACCACCGCATCAGGCCTACAATATAAAGTCATCACCGAAGGCACAGGCAAATCACCAACCGCGAACGATGGCGTATATGCCGCTTATGAAGGCAAGCTGATCGATGGCACGGTGTTTGATTCATCAGAAGGTCAGCCTGTACCATTCATGCTAAACCAAGTCATCAAAGGCTGGACAGAGGGTCTGCAGCTGATGAAAGAAGGCGGCAAATATGAACTGTATGTTCCAAGTGCCTTGGCTTATGGCGAAGAGGGCGTGCCAGGTGCTGAGATCGGCCCGAACAGCGTGCTGATTTTCACCATCGATTTGCAGCGCGTCGCTGATGCTGCCACCATCCAAAAAGAGCAGCAAGCCATGATGGAAGCGCAAATGAAAGCACTTCAAGAAGCTCAAGCTCAATAAGTCATTGATTCATACACCCTAAAGCTGTGCGGCTTTGGGGTGTTTTTTTATTGTCAAATTTTTAGGTTTTTGTCGGTCGATTGACAGACGACATGAAAATGTTGCCAAATACTCACCAAAATATTGCAACACTTGACCAAATTGGGTATAGTGAGCCGATGAATGAGGGCTGTATGGTGGCTGAGATGTTGGGTATTACAGATTTGTGGACTTATGTGCTGGCGGTGGTGATCATCATTGTCTTGCCTGGTCCAAATAGCCTGTACTGTCTGTCGGTATCTGCAGGACACGGGCGCGCGGCGGGTTGGCGTGCGCTGGCAGGGATTTTGGTGGGAGATAGCATCTTGATGATGGCCACCATCTTGGGTGCTGGCACTGTTTTAAGAGTCTATCCTGCTGTGTTTGATGCCATCAAGCTGATTGGCGGTGCTTATCTGGCGTATTTGGGCGTACGATTATTGATTGGCGCTTATTATAATTTTAAAAATCGCCATCAGATTCGCCGCGCAGAGTTTGGCATCAAGACCCCATCGCGTCAGAATTATTTTTATCGTTCGCTGACTTTGAGTTTGACCAATCCAAAGGCGATTTTATTCTTTTTGTCGTTTTTTGTGCAGTTTGTTGATCCTGCTTATGATAAGCCGTGGCTGAGTTTTTTGATTTTGGCATTGATTCTACAGGCGGTGAGTTTTTTGTATTTGATGCTTCTTGTATATACCGGCAAAGCGCTTGCTGAGCGATTTGTCAAGCGTCCAGTGCTCGGCAGTGCGCTGATGATGGCGGCATCAGGGCTGTTTATTGGATTTGCGGTAAATATGTGGCAAAGTCAGCTTTTATAAATGGAGAAAAAATGAAGACCGTGATGCGATTTGATGTGACAGTGGCAATTTTGATGCTAATCGGCATGCCTGCGATGGCACAGACGCCAGATGCTTTGCCATCAGAAGATGGGTCGGCTGTGGATGTGGCGCAGGCAGCGACACAGTCAATCGATGCTGACTTACAATTTAAAACAGCCAATAAAGAGGCGATGGCTGAACAAGCAGCCGATGAGAATGTCAAGCAGCTTGAGTGGGTTGATGCCAATCATCAAGAATTTAGGGGATGGCTCCAAAAAACTGCGCATCGAATGGATGGGTGGTTTGGCGATACCAATCCCAATGAGCCTGCGCGTGCCAGTCTGCGTGTGATGATGGATACCACTTGGAATGAATACGATGGCACGACCGTCAAACCGCGTGTGCGTGGCAAAATTAAACTGCCGACACTCGAAAACCGCTTGAGCATTGTATTTGGTGATGACAGCTTGGATGACATTCCAAGCGATGGCGGGGTGATGAGTGATGACCGTGTGGCGACGCCAAATGCCGAAGATCGCCGATTTGACCGCCGCCAAGCGCGGGAGGATAACTCATCTTTGGCGCTCAGATGGTCGAAGTTCCGCCGTGCTGCGGGCATCGATGTCGATTTAGGGGTGCGATCCGATGATGTGTTTGTGCGCGCCAAATATGATAAGTCTTGGCAACTGTCCCATGACATCCATGCGCGCTTTGAGCAGATGTATCGCTATGGCTCATCGAGCGAGCATACGGCGCTGACGACGCTGGAGTTCGTGCAGCCACAGTCACAATCACGGCAAATCGTCAGCCGCTCACATTTATATTATGCTCACAAGGATCAGGAGGATCTCGACTGGAGTAGCAGTCTATTTCAGCAGCATGCTATGCCAGTCAAGCATGGTACCGCTGAGCTGAGTTATGGCATTTATACTGGCGGCAATATCGTCGATAAAAACCCAAATCTCAACACCTATGGCCCTTATGTCAGCTATCGTCAGCCTGTGTGGCGTGACTGGCTGTTCTTACAAGGTGATGTCAGTTATTATAATAATAAAACCGAAGATCGCGACCATCATGTGGCATTATTTAGCCGCGTGGAAGTGGTGTTTTGATGGCTTGGTGCACTTTGGCTGAATCGATGTTGATCACGCATCAGATCTTGATAGATGGCTTGGGCGATGGTCCGTGACCAGATATTATAAGTGATGGCACTGGGGTGAAAGCCGTCTTTGGCGAACATTTGGTGTGAATCTAGTGCTGCCTTGTCAAATTCATCTGCCAGATAAGTCGCCTTGGGCAGCATCTCACAGCTTTGATATAGTAGTCGATCCAGACGCTTCGCCTGATAACCCAAAAAGCGATTCAGCGGATAAGGCAAAGATGGCATCAGCTGCATCGGTGGTAAGCTTAAAAAGTACACCTGTCTTGCGCCAAATTTGGCATCGATCATCTGCACCATCGATGTAATCGCTTGTCGCCATGCTGCCTCGCTTGTCTTTTTTACCACATCATTAACCCCGACACTGATGATGACATAGTCGATGGCGGTATCATTGATATTTTGTAGATTTTTTAATATATCTAGGCTGGTATGACCTGTGGTGGCGTGTAGCTGCCACTCGATGGTTCCAAAGGGCAAATCTACTATATGTGCTGACAGGTGATGGGTAATTCGCCCAAGCGCAGCATCATCTTGGTGCGCCACGCCCACACCTGCACCGGCTGAATCACCGATAATCATCAGTTTGAGCGACTGACCAGCTGACTGAACTGTCGTCGTGCCGATCCGCTCACCATCAGGCTCGGGCAGGCTGATGGCGGTGCGCTTGATTTGATGTGCTTGATACAGATAAATCGGTGCAAGCAGATAATCTCGTTTGCGAAATTTCATGATGACATGCCCAGCACTTTGGCCATCAAATCCGAAGCAAGCGACAAATCATGCCATAATGATCTTCGAACATCTGACTGGCATCCAGTTGTGATAACGGTAACCAAAAGGCATGACTGGCATCATCTGCGGCACGCACCTGTGGCAATTCGGCACTGTTCGGCAATTCAAAATAATACGCCATCGTCACCGTACGCGCGCGAGCAGAGCGTTTTGGTGCATCAAACAGCTGGCTTGTGATTAGGCTATTTTTTAAGATGGCTTGATCAATATCAATGCTGGTCTCTTCGATCAGCTCGCGTACGCAGGCGTGATAAAAATCTTCACCTTGGTCAACAAAGCCCCCTGGTAGTGCATACAGTCCACGACCGTATTCGCCACCGCGTTCGATCAATAAAATATGCCCCGATTGTACGACGATGGCATCAGCAGTGATGAAGCTTGGCGGATATGGCGCATCACGCCATGCAGCTTGATAGGATTGGATGTGGTCAAACTCTCGCTTGAGGTTGGCATAATGCGTCGTATGAATGAACGCATCCAAAAATGCTCGGCTCGTATCCGTCAGCACAGCACTGGCATCGCTACGTGCTTTGGCATCATCGCCAAAATATGCCGCTCGCAAGGGTGTTGCTGACAGTCCTTGATAATTATCCACCATAAAACTGCCATACTGTGGAAACAGACCAAGATAATACGAGCTTTCATCCTTATCATGTCCGATGATGGCGATACTGGCATTAGAGGTGGTAGCGGTGGCATTGGCGATGGCTTTTTGGACACCGATCAGCCATTTATTATCATTATAAGTGGCATCAGGGATACCAATACAGCGGATGCGTGCAGCGTCATCAGGCTCAAAACTGCCCAAAATCATCGCCGTGCGTTCGCTGACGGTAAAGGGATTTTTGGGAGTGCGTGGCGAATTGGCTGAGCCGATGAGAATGATGACCTGTTTGGCATAGTGTAGCGCTGTCTCAACCACATGGCGATGACCTTGGTGAAATGGCTGAAATCGCCCAATAAATACCAAATAATCAAATTCAAAAGCATCACTCATATTTTATCCAAAAATCACAAAAAATTTCTTGATTAATCTAGAGTATGTTACCATATAGGACAAGTATTTGTATCATTCACAGAGAATTTTTTATGACAGAATTAAGTAGTAACATCAAAATCACTGAGTCCGCTCAAGATTATCTGGCTGAACTGCTTGCCAAGCAAGAAGTGGAAGGTATCGGCGTGCGTATCTTTGTTGAGCACGCAGGCACGCCACGCGCAGAGTGCTGTATGTCATACTGCCAGCCTGACGAGGTGGATGAAGATGATTTGCACATCGCCTATGAGAAATTCACCGCTCATATTGATGCGCCAAGCATCCCTTATCTGCATGATGCGGTGATTGATTATAATAAAGACCGTTTTGGTGGTCAGCTGACTTTCCGTGCGCCAAATTCAAAAGTGCCACAAGTTGGCGAAAATGCCAGCATCGAAGAACGCATCAACTATGTGCTACAGTCAGAAATCAACCCAAATCTTGCCAGTCATGGCGGCTCAGTTGAGCTACTTGAAGTCATCGAAGATGAAGCAGGTCTGACAGCGGTCTTGAAGTTTGGCGGTGGCTGCCAAGGCTGCTCGGCGGTGGATGTTACCTTGCGTCAAGGTGTGGAAGTGCAGCTTAAGCAATCTATCCCTGAGTTGACCCAAGTGGTAGATAGCACCGACCACAGCGTCGCGGATAATGCGTATTATAAGTGATTGATTTACCTTAAATTTATCATCATTATCCAATACCCATCAATCGTAATTAGACGATCGGTGGGTATTTTTGTTAATCTATGATATACTTGATTATCATAGCCATAGGAGTGCGTGATGAAACAAGAATACAACTCAAATGCCCAAAGTGGTGTGTCAGCTGTTCAAGCGATTGAGCAGGCATATTTACAGATGATCGAGCAGACGCTGTATGAGACAGAAACTCGTATTGAGCGTGGCGAGAGCAAGTTGATTGATGTGCAAAATGGTTTTTTTGCCGAAATGGTTAGTCGCAAGACTTCGGTTGCCTGATGTACACTGTGCAAGCTTCTACAGAGTTTGTGGCGGACTTTGAGCAGATTATTGATGATATTTTGCAAAATTACACCCAAGCATATGCCGAAAAAATTGCACTAATGCTAGATATTCAGCTCGAAACACTCAAGCAGTCACCCAAAATCTACACCACAGCACCATTTTCTAAGAATTATCGACGATTTATCATTGATGGCAAATATACTGCTTTTTATAAGATTGATGAACAAAATCATACGGTAATTCTTTTGAATATATTCCCATCCATCCGAGATCTTGAGGTCTTATTAAAATAAAATCAACCGCCCATCTTTCAAAGCGGTTGATTTTTTTGGCTTTAATTATAGCGTGCGTTATAGCGTCTTAGCCTTAATTGCTTGATAGTCTGCCACGCTTAGGCGAGGGCCGAACTGACTGACGATGGCGGCGGCGACTTCAGCGGCAAGCTTGCCACAAATAGGCAGCTCAAGCCCTTGGGATAGGCCGTATAAGAACGCCCCAGCATAGTTATCGCCTGCACCATTGGTATCAATCACTTGGCTGACTGGGACGGCATCGATGTGATGTTCGATGATACCTGTATCGCCACGACAAGCGATGATGGCAGGCTTGTCTGAGTTGGTGATGACCACGAGCTCACTGTATTTGAGTAGGGCATTGACAGGGTCAGCTTCACCATCTGCTTCGGCAAATAGACTGGCTTCTTCAAAGTTACAAAATACCGCATCCACGCCACGATCTAGCATCGCCAAGAGGCCTTCTTTGGCAAATTTGACCACAGCAGGATCAGCAAAGCTGACAGCGACTTTGACACCGTGTTTGCGAGCGGTGGTGTGTAGCTGAGTCAGTGCATCACTGACCGATGGCGACATGGCAAGATAGCCTTCAAGATACAGCCATTTGGCACGGCCGAGTGTCTCAAAATTCACATTATCCGCACAGATCTCGCTACTGGTGCCAAGATGTGTCTGCATCGTACGCTCACCATCTGGTGTCACCAGTACCGCACATGAGCCAGTGGTGCCGTCACGATGTACCGCAAAATCAGCATCTGTCGTCACGCCTGATGCTTCTAGATCGCCCAAATAAAAATCACCCATCTCATCACCGCCGACACGGCAATGATAATAAGCACTGCCACCCAAAGAGGCAAATGCCACCATGCTATTGGCAGCACTGCCGCCGCCAGCTTGCTTGGCGGGGGTGATGCCTTGAGCGTTTAGTGTGTCAAATAGTGTCGCTTGAGCATCGGCATCTGCCAGTGTCATATTGCCACGAGTCAGCCCTGTTTTGGCAAGCTGATCTTCGGATAATTGAAATTCGGTATCTACTAGGGCATTACCAATGCCGACCACATCATACATAGTTTTCTCTTGTTTTAAAATTAAAAACATAAACAGTCAAGCGTGCCAATAGGTTTGACTCGCTTGACTGATGATAGGATAAAATAAAAGGTTATTCAGCAGCCAGTTGTACGACCAACAAATCACTGTCAACATCTGGCAAAATGCTGTCCGCTGTCGCACCAGCAATCCAAGCTGACAGACCAGTACGCTTGTGGCGACCGATGACCACGAGATCCACAGCGTGCTGATGGCAGTAATCCACGATGCCTTTGCGACCAGAGATGGCAGTCTTGATATTGACATGATGGGCTTGTAGATGGTTGCGGTTTAGGACTTCGGCCAGACGCACTCGCGCTTTTTGGCAGCGTTCATCATCGATTTGCTCATGCAATGCCGATGCTGGAATCAACTCATAGCCAAAACCAAGCATGGTCTCTTCGACAATGTGCAAGACGGATAATTGGGCTTGTGGTTCTGCATCCAAAATCCACTTGGCTTTTTGTGCGACCAAATCGGTATCGTCTTTTAGGTCAGTGACTAGCAGTACATGTTGGTACATAAACACGCTCCTTTTGCAGTTTGAGTTGCCAATTTTCCTAGCTTTAGTATAACAAATATAAAGCGATAATTCAGCTGATTTGAGCAATTTTCTTCAAAAACTCGCCCAATTTGCCATCACATCACCACCGACACACCGCCACGATTGTCCCGCAGTTTGGCGATGGATTGGGTGTTATTATCGATGGTGAGTAGATAGACATCGCAGTTATCAGGACGAATAGTCAGCTCATAAGTGGCAAAAGTTGCCTTGTTCAGCACCTGTTCGCTGTCTTGGTGCAGTAATTGCCAAATCAGCATCCCAATCCACATTCCATGTCCAAAGACCACATAACTGCCGTCCGCCATCTGACTAAAGGCGTGCCGTGCTGTGCGTATTCGGGCGACAAACTCATCAAAACTATCCGTACTATCGCCATCTTTGTGATCGTTTGGCAGCTGCCAAAATGCCTGTGCCATCGTGCGAATCTCGGACAATTCACGCTGAAAAATCCGCTCAAATTCAAGTATATTAAACTCTTGCAAGCTTGGCATCACCGTGGCATCAAAGCCAGTTTTTTGTAGATAAGGTAGGGCGGTCTGCTGTGTGCGAATATAAGGTGAGATAAATACGCCGCTGATGGTTTCTTGGGCGGCTGCCAAATAGTCACACAGCCAGTCGCACAGGCTTTGGGCTTGAGTTCGTCCAAGGTCGGTGAGATTGATCAGATGATTTTCGCGAATGACAAGCCCTGCATTGGATTCGCTTTGGGCATGGCGGATTAGGTAGAATTTTTTCATAAGATAAATTATAAACATCCAAATAACAGCACCGATATGAGACGGCATCAGCATCACGCATGACAATTCGCCTATTTATGCCAAATCTGTGCTAAAATAACGACTTTGCAAATCTCTTAGCATAACAAAATTTTTTGGCGATCGCTACTGGTTGCTACATTATCTTGGTGTGATATGCCATGATAATTCATTGAATTTGATAGGAAAAATATGACAATAACATTACACCCAAGCTTTGAGCTGCTTGATACTCGTCGCATCGAAGCACTGGATATTACCGTGTTGACCGCTCGCCATCGCCTGACAGGGGCGGTGCATTATCATTTGGCGTGCCAAAATAGCGAAAACGCCTTGATGATTGGCTTTGCCACCGTGCCGATGACTTCTCGTGGCGAAGCGCATATCCTAGAGCACGTGGTACTGTGCGGTTCTGAAAAATATCCTGTGCGAGATCCGTTTTTTAGTATGATTAAACGCTCGCTCAACACCTTTATGAATGCGATGACGGCCAGTGATTGGACGGTATATCCCTTTGCCAGTCAGAATAAAAAGGACTTTTTTAACCTATTATCCGTCTATACCGATGCGGTATTTTTTCCAAATATCCATCCGCTCGACTTTGCCCAAGAAGGTATCCGCATCGAGCTCGATGATGATGGCAAACCACAGTACCACGGCATTGTGTTCAATGAGATGAAAGGGGCGATGAGTGGTGAGATTGATCAGCTGTATTATGCGCTGACACCGCACCTATTTCCGACGACGACTTATCATTATAATTCTGGCGGTGATCCTGCCGAGATTCCAAAGCTTAGCCATGCTGATTTGGTGGCATTTCACCAAGCGCATTATCATCCGAGCAACGCCATCATCATGAGCTTTGGTGATATTGCGGTGAGCGACATTCAAGAAAAACTTCATGATGATGCCCTAAGTCGTTTTGATGGCATTACCCGTCCTGCTCAGGGTAAAAAATTCTCATCATCACTAGAGCAGCCACTGACTACCCCTGTGGCGGTGTCGGATACTTATAGCAGTGATAGCGATGGCAAGCAGATGACGCATCATGTGCTGGCATGGCTTTTGCCAACCATCACCGATCCAAAGACTCGCTTATCATTACGCTTAGTCGAAGGGGTGCTGGCTGAGCATAGCGGTTCGCCACTCAGAGCGTATCTTGAGAGTCATCCACATGGCACAGCACCGAGTCCGCTACTGGGTCTGGATGACAGCCATTATCAGATGGTATTCTATGCAGGCCTGCGTGGTTCGGATATTGAATACGCCGATGCAGTTGAGCAGGGGATTTTGGATTTATTAACTGACATTGCCAATCATCCGATTGATGATGAAGTGATTGAGACGATTTTGCATCAGATTGAGATTGATCAGCGTCATGTCGGTGGCGATAGTATGCCCTATGGTTTGACCTTGATGCTTGAGGGCTTTAGCACGGCGATTCATGGCGGTGATCCGATCGATGTGTGGCAGATTGATGAGCATTTGGCGTGGCTCAAGGACAAGGCATTTGAGCCAAATTGGGTGCAATCGCTGATTCGCACGCATTTGATTGACAATCCGCACCGAGTACGCTTGACCATGAGTCCTGATACGGATAAGGCGGCTCGCTTGATTCGTGATGAACAGGCAAAATTGGCAGAGCTGGATGCGCAGTTGGGTGATGATGACAGAGCCAATATCCGTAAGCAAAGTGCTGATCTACAGGCTCGCCAAGCCACCCCAGATGATGTCAATCTACTGCCAAAAGTTGATTTGAGTGATGTGCCGAGTGATGTGGCATTCACGCACGCGACGCATACGACACTTGCAACCGCCATGGGTGATGTGCCTGTGCATCTGTACCATGCTGGTACGAATGGCTTGTACTATTATCAGCTGATCACACCACTGACAGGTGATGTGGCGGATCAAGTACTCAATAATCCGCTACTGCCACTGTATTTGGCACTGCTGTCCGAAGTCGGTACTCATCAGCATGATGCCCGCAGTTTCCAAGCGGTGCAAGCATCGCACTCATCAGGGGTGACGGCTCGTATCAGTCAGCGTACCAGTGTTGATGATAAGGATCAGATGGGCAGTTATTTTGTGCTTGCCACTCGTGCGCTCAATCGCAAAACCGAAGCCATTGCTTTGGTATCTGAAGTGCTAAATGATACCATCTTTAGCGAAACCGATCGCATCCGTGAGCTACTGCAACAAAAACAAAGCGGCTGGCAATCTCGTCTATCAGGTGCAGGGCACGCCTATGCCATGCAGACAGCGGTGCGTCAGATGAGCCGCCAAGCAGCCATCGAATACGCTTATTCGGGTCTGCCAGCATTGGCGACGCTCAAGGTATTTTTGGTGCAGGCAGCCGAAGATGACTTACAGTGGCAACAACTCAGCGAGCGACTGACGGCACTGCATCAGACGGTGATGGCACTACCAAAGCAAGTATTGCTCGTGTGCGAAGAGGGCGTGAGTGAGACTTTGTTGCCAATCATCGCCGATCAGCTATCGCTGCAGCCAAGCACGCAAGCAGCGCCATCGGTAAGCTCGCCAATGATGTTCGATGAGCTGACCGAATTGCTTGATGATACTAGCGATGAGGATATTGCATGGCTAATCTCAACCAATGTCCATCACAATGCTGCTGCCTATCCTGCGACCACATCAGGTCATGCCGATACGCCTGCTTTGATGGTGCTTGCACCGTTTTTGCGAAATAGCTATCTGCACAGTGCCATCCGTGAAAAAGGCGGTGCTTATGGCGGTGGTGCCAGCTTTGACAGCAATGCCGCTGCGTTTCGCTTCTATAGCTATCGCGATCCGCACTGCCAAGAGACTTTTGCTCATTTTGATAAAAGCATCGACTGGCTGCTCACTACCGAGCACGATGATGAACAACTGACCGAAGCCATTTTGGGCATCATCGCAGGGATGGACAAACCGGGTTCGCCTGCTGGTGAAGCGGTCAAATCATGCTTTAGCGAGCTGCATGAGCGTGATCAAGCGTGGCAACAGGCGATGCGAGCCAAGATTCTTGCGGTCACTATCGATGATCTAAAACGAGTGGCGATGACTTATCTGAAGGATAAACCACATACCAAAGCCACACTGGCACCGATAGAAAAAGCAGATGCCATGAATAAGCTTGGCTTTGTGATTAAGAAATTGGCATAATAAAAAGCGGGCTTTGGCTCGCTTTTTTGTGGGTTTGTCATTGGCTGGGTGTGATGATTTACAATGTAAACCAAATACCCTGCATCACCATTTCATCCCGATACTTTCGGCGCAGGCATAGCCACTTGCCCATGCCCAAGCAAAATTATAGCCGCCAAGCCAGCCAGTCACATCGAGCACTTCACCGATAAAATAGAGATTTGGTTTTAGGCGAGACTCCATCGTCTTGCCTGAGACATCACGAGTATCGACACCGCCACGAGTGACTTCGGCGACTCGGTAGCCTTCGGTGCCGCTGGGCTTGAGCGTCCATGCATTTAGCAGTGTGGCGATATGACGCAGGGTGTCGTCTTTGAGATTGGCAAGTTCAGTCTCTTTATGAGCTTGCCACAGATGGTTTTCGAGTGCGGTGAGTAGTTTTTTGGGTAGCACACCTGCCAAGGCGGTGCGAATCAGCTGTTTTGGATGCGATTTTTTGGCGGTTAGTAGCAGTGCTGCGATGTCGGTCTGTGGCGCCAGATTGATGGTGATGCTCTCGCCCAGATGCCAGTAGTTTGACAGCTGGAGCATGGCAGGGCCAGACAGGCCACGATGTGTAAATAGCAGTGGCAGAGTGAAGCTAATCTTATCATTGGATGCAGTGACATCTAGGCTAAGACCTGCTTGTGATTTGATGAGATCCCCTGTTGCATCGGTAAAGGTAAATGGCACTAAGGCAGCTTCGGTCGGGACGATGCTATGCCCAAACTGGCTTGCCACTTGATAGCCAAAGCCGCTCGCCCCAAGCGTTGGGATAGATAGTCCGCCTGTGGCAACCACCAGATGCTGACAGTGATAGGTGGTGGCGGTACCATCCTTTTTGTGGGTGGTCTGTAGTACAAAGCCGTCATCATCGGTCGCACGGATGCTGTCGATGACGGTATGCAGATGGATACCGACGCCGAAATCCTGGCACTGCTTTAGTAGCATATCTAAAATATCTTTGGCACTGTCATCACAAAATAGCTGTCCATGCTCCCGCTCGTGATAGGCGATGCCGTGGCGATTGACCAAATCAATAAAATCATCACTGCCGTACTTGGATAGCGCGGATTTGACAAAATGCGGATTTTGGCTGATAAAATGCCGTGGCTCTACTTGGCGATTGATAAAATTACACCGTCCACCGCCTGACATTAGGATTTTTTTGCCGGCTTTATTGGCATGATCAAGCACCAGCACCGATTTGCCAAAACTTGCCAAGTTGAACGCACAAAACAGCCCCGATGCGCCTGCACCGATGATGATGGTATCGACTGTATGGTTCATAGTATTTCCTTGGCTGTGAAAATGGGTAAAATGGCGTGTCTGATGGCGAATCATTGAGTCGCCAAAGCTGTTATGGTAACATTTTTATGACCCAAAAGCATCGTATCCATTGCGCGATTTTTACTAAAATGATGGCAAAATATTAAAAAATTGGGTATCATAAATCAACTTTAACCACGCAAGACTGCATGACTGTGAATTTACCAACCGAGCAAACGAAGCCGGCATCGGTTTTTAATTTGCCTAACAATCTTACCATCGCGCGCATCGTGATGATTCCTTTGTTTGTGGCCATCGCCTATTGGCCGCCAGCGCTGGGCATCGGCGTGCCTGCCATTCCTGATAATGCCATCGCTCGCTTGGGAATGCTGGAATATAGCGACAGCATGCTTCGGCATCTGATCTTGACGCTGCTGTTTGTGCTTGCGGCTTTGACCGATTGGCTAGATGGCCATTTGGCGCGAAAGATGAACATCACCTCGGCATTTGGGCGTTTTTTAGATCCTGTGGCGGACAAGCTGATGGTGGCAGCTGCCTTGATCGTACTGGTGCAGTGGCATCCAAATATTGTGATGGCGACATCGGCGATTGTCATCATCTCGCGTGAGATTGCGGTGTCGGCACTGCGTGAGTGGATGGCGGAGCTGGGCGCGCGCACCAGTGTGGCGGTGTCGTATGTGGGTAAGCTTAAGACCACTTTTCAGATGATCGCCATCACTGTATTGCTACTCAACTGGCAGTCGCTTGAGATGATCGGCTATACGCTGATGGTGATTGCGGTGATCTTGACCTTGTGGTCGATGATGATTTATCTAAAAGCTGCTTGGCCATATCTTAAACAGCCTTAATGGCCAATAACAGGGCTGATGGCGCAGTCAGTAAGACTACATAAGCTGTCTGAAGCTGACCCAAAGCATCGTTCAGCCCATATCATTGCACATCATAAAATAAATACCGCCAAATCTATTTCAATCAAAAAACTTGTATGATATAATGCATCAGAATATGGTTTTGTTTTGCTAAAAATAAAACCATGGGTTTTAATTAACAATCGAGGAAACCATCATGGCAAAGGCCAAGTTTGAACGTAACAAGCCACACGTAAACGTTGGTACCATCGGTCACGTTGACCATGGTAAAACCACTCTAACTGCTGCTATCGCAACCGTTGCTGCTAAGCACCACGGTGGTGAAGCAAAAGACTACGCTGCTATTGACTCTGCTCCAGAAGAAAAAGCACGTGGTATTACCATTAATACTTCTCACATCGAGTATGACACTGCTGCACGTCACTACGCACACGTTGACTGCCCAGGCCACGCTGACTATGTTAAAAACATGATCACTGGTGCTGCACAGATGGACGGCGCAATCCTAGTTGTTGCTGCAACTGACGGCCCAATGCCACAAACTCGTGAGCACATCCTACTATCTCGTCAGGTTGGCGTACCATACATCATGGTATTCATGAACAAGTGCGACCTAGTTGACGACGAAGAGCTTCTAGAGCTAGTAGAAATGGAAGTACGCGAACTTCTATCTGACTACGACTTCCCAGGTGATGACACCCCAATCATCAAAGGTTCTGCACTACTAGGCCTAAACGGCGACCAAGGTCAATATGGTGAGCCAGCAGTTCTAGAACTACTAGACACCCTAGACAGCTACATCCCAGAGCCAGAGCGTGCAGTAGATAAAGCATTCCTAATGCCAATCGAAGACGTATTCTCAATCTCAGGTCGTGGTACTGTTGTTACTGGCCGTGTTGAGTCTGGTATCATCAAAGTTGGTGAAGAGATCGAAATCGTTGGTATCAAACCAACTCAAAAAACTACCTGTACTGGTGTTGAAATGTTCCGTAAACTGCTAGACGAAGGTCGTGCAGGTGAGAACTGTGGTGTTCTACTACGTGGTACTAAGCGTGAAGAAGTTCAACGTGGCCAAGTACTGGCTAAGCCAGGTTCAATCACGCCACACACCAAATTCGACGCAGAAGTATACGTACTATCTAAAGAAGAAGGTGGCCGTCACACGCCATTCCTAAATGGCTATCGTCCACAGTTCTACTTCCGTACAACTGACGTAACTGGTGCAATCACTCTACAAGAAGGCACTGAAATGGTTATGCCAGGCGATAACGTTGAGATGAGCGTTGAGCTAATCCACCCAATCGCTATGGACAAAGGTCTTCGCTTCGCGATCCGTGAAGGTGGCCGTACCGTAGGTGCTGGTGTTGTTGCAACTGTTAAAGACTAATCGTCAAACAGCAAAACAACCACAAGCAATGACGACGCTGACATCAGTCTAGTCATTGCAAGCAAAAAAGACAAATCCGAGAGGGTTTGTCTTTTTGTTTTGGGAGGATTGATTGACAAAAAATCCACCCATGATACGGGTGGATTTTTGATAAATAAGATGGTGGTTACAGCGCATCCAAATATTTTTCTGCATCGAGTGCTGCCATACAGCCTGTGCCTGCTGAGGTGATGGCTTGGCGATAGATGTGGTCAGCGACATCACCAGCAGCGAAGACGCCATCGACACTGGTTGCAGTAGCATTGCCATCAAGACCGCTATTGACGACGATATAGCCATCTTTCATGGTCAGCTGACCTTCAAAAAGGCCTGTATTTGGCTTATGACCGATGGCGACGAACATACCCATCGCATCGAGCTGTTTGGTGCTGCCATCGACGGTCGATTCGATAATGACGCCCGTGACGCCCATCTCATCACCGACGACTTCTTTGACTTGATGATTCCACTCGATCTTGACATTGCCGTTAGTGGCTTTTTCAAACAGTTGATCTTGTAGGATTTTTTCAGAACGCAAGCTATCACGACGATGAATCAGAGTCACTTCACTTGCGATGTTTGATAGATACAAGGCTTCTTCGACAGCGGTATTACCACCGCCAATCACCACAACTTTTTGATTTTTATAAAAAAACCCATCACAAGTCGCACAAGCAGAGACGCCTTGACCCATGAATTTTTGTTCAGATTCCAATCCCAGATACTGAGCGGTAGCACCAGTTGCGATGATCAATGCATCACAGGTATAGGTGCCGTTATCGCCAGTTAGCGTAAATGGGCGGTTTTGTAGATCG
Organism: Moraxella sp. RCAD0137; assembly: GCF_002894025.1. NCBI lineage: Bacteria > Pseudomonadati > Pseudomonadota > Gammaproteobacteria > Moraxellales > Moraxellaceae > Moraxella > Moraxella sp. RCAD0137. Next base: position 52,642 of record NZ_LTCC01000007.1, on the reverse strand, counting down.
ACTTGGTTGATGTGGTCATAGACAAGCTCGGTGCCGAAGCGTTCGGCGTGCGCTTTCATACGATCCATCAGGCCATTGCCAGTCAAGCCATGTGCATCACCTGGCCAGTTATCCACTTCGGTGGTGGTGGTGAGCTGTCCACCGACTTGCAGACCTGTGATGATGACAGGCTTTAGGTTGGCACGAGCGGCATAGACAGCAGCAGAATAGCCTGCTGGGCCCGAGCCTAAGATAATAAGGCGATGATGGTTTGACATATCCGATTCCTATGAATTTAGAAAAATACTCAATTAGATGCTGTAGTATATAGGGCTATGGCTGAGAATTGCAAGTAAAAAGCCCAAATCAAGTGATCTGGGCTAACAGTCTGATGCATGTCAGATGTCACAGACTTATTCCAAGAACGCAAAATGCTCAATATCCATCTGCATCATGGTTTCGCTTGGTACTGTCATGCTCTCAGCGTGTGCCGAGCTTCTTGGTAAGAGTTTTTCAAAATAAAACTCCGCTGTCTGTGTCTTGGCAAGATAAAACTCTTTTGGCTGCTCGCCACCGTTTTTGAGCTTATCAAAACTCACCGCCGCCATGCGAGCCCAGTGGTACGCCATCATCACATAGCCTGAATACATCAAAAAGTCATCCGACGCTGCCGAGACGATATCACGGTCCTTACGAGCGGTCAGTAGTAGGCGTGCGGTAAGCATATTCCATTCGGCACACAGCTTGGTGAGCGTCCAGACGAATTTGCGCATATCTTTGTCCAGTGCATATTCACCGCACCACTTCATGATGCCTGCGGTGTAGTCACGGATGACCTTGCCACCGCCATGCAGTAGCACCTTACGACCCAGTAGGTCAAGCGCCTGCACGCCTGTCGTGCCTTCGTACAGTGTCGAGATGCGAGCATCACGGGCAATCAGCTCCATGCCTGATTCTTTGATATAGCCATGACCGCCGTAGATTTGCTGACCATGTTTGGCACACTCAATGCCAAGCTCAGTTAAGAAACCCTTGAGAATGGGTGTATAAAAACCAATCTTATCATCCCATTGTTTGATGGCTTCTTCATCGCCTTTTGCCACTGCTTCGGCAAGCTTATCCGCATAGCGTGCGGTGTGATAGATCATCGAGCGTGCACCTTCGGTAAATGCCTTTTGGGTGAGTAACATACGGCGTACATCCGCATGGTGGATGATGGCATCGGCAGGCTGATTTGGCTCTTTGGTGCCTGATAAAGCACGCATCGAGCGGCGTTCTTTGGCGTATGGTAGGGCGTTTTGGAACGACAGCTCCATGTGTGATAGGCCTTGGATGCCTGTGCCGATACGCGCGGTGTTCATATAGGTGAACATGGCTTTTAGACCTTTGTTTGGCTCACCGATGAGAAAACCAGTCGCACCATCAAAGTTGATCACGCAAGTAGCTGATGAGGTGATGCCCATCTTATGCTCAATCGAGCCACAAGCCACCGCATTGCGCGCGCCGACTTCGCCAGTATCTGTAGGCAAAAATTTCGGTACGATAAACAGCGAAATGCCTTTGGTGCCAGCAGGTGCATCGGGTAGACGAGCCAGCACGATATGCACGATATTTTCGGTCAAATCATGCTCACCTGCTGAGATAAAAATTTTACTGCCTGTGATGGCATAAGTGCCGTCATCGTTTGGCACGGCACGAGTTTTCATTTGGTTTAGGTCAGTACCGCACTGTGCTTCGGTCAAGCACATCGTACCTGACCATTCGCCTGAGATGAGCTTAGGCAGATAAGTGGCTTTTTGGGCGTCATCACCATACTGCAAGATGGTGTTCACCGAGCCTGTGGTCAGACCTGGATACATTGCCCACGGCCAGTTGGCAGTGCCCATCATCTCAGATTTGATGAGATTGAGTGACATTGGTAGGTTCATACCGCCAAAGGCTTCAGGATAGCTGATGCCTTGCCAGCCGCCTTCGACGAATTGCTGATAAGCTTCTTTGAACCCTGTTGGTGTGGTGACTTCACCATCCTTAAAGGTACATCCTTCGGCATCGGCAGGCTGGTACAGCGGCGATAGTACATTTTCGGCAAAGTCGGCAAAACCTGACAAAATCATGTCCACCGTTTCGGCATCGGCAGCCGAGCCGTTTTCAAGCGTCTGATAATGCGCTTGAAAATCGAACATTTCATTCATCAAAAATTTAATATCACGAAGTGGGGCTTTATAAGTTAGCATAAGTCATCCTTGTTGGTTGTATCGCTTGATACTGCTAAAAATCATCAGTGGCAGATGCCGTTTGAAACACTATACAACAAATTGCACCAAGAAAAAGCGTTTTTTGGCTTTTGATAACTTATTTTCATAACAAATTTTATTTTGGCAAATTTTTTGTTATTATTGATGAATTTTTGTCAAATAAAAAGGGCGATTTTGCATCGCCCCCAATTTTTTTGTGCAATTTATAGCTTGTTATAGCTTGCACGCACCGCCTTCACAGCCATCATCATTGATGCTATCGACGCCACCTTCGACAGCCACGCCATCAAAGTCGTCCAGTAGATTGTCCAAATCGTCAAAATCAACCTCAAAATTGTCTGTCATCTGCTCGCTCATCATCTGCTCCTATCTGCAGTTATAAAATTCAAATTTGCCTAAGGTTTGCCTAAGATGGTGCTGCTTGCCAAAAATTCAAGGTGCAATCAGCCGCCACCCACATCACTTGGGTAGCACCATCGCTGATAAATCTACCGTTACCCCCGTCCACAGCTCAAAGGCAAGCTTGGCTTGATGAATCAGCATCCCATAGCCATCAGATGTGCGCGCACCTTGCTTGGCAAAATGCGCCAAAAATGCCGATGGCTTGCCATACATCATGTCATAAGCAAAATCTGCCGTGATACGCCCAAAATCCAGCGACTGACCAGTGGTGGTCGCCGAAGTGGCATTGATGATGACATCAAAATGGCTGATATTTTGTAGTTCATCTAAACTGTGTGCAGATAGATTCTGGTGATCAAAGTCTTGCACCAGTTGCTCAGCTTTGGCAAGCGTGCGATTATAAATCGCCAAGTGCGTACCATGAGATAGCAAGGGTAAAATCGCACCACGAGTAGCGCCACCTGCACCCAAGATGGCGATTTTTTTATGAGTTAAATCAACATCTTGGCTAATCAGATCTGCCACCAAGCCACGGCCATCGGTATTATCGCCGTACAGCTTATCATCACGCATCATCAGGGTATTGACCGCACCTGCCATCTTGGCATCATCGCTCATTACACCTGTATCTTGGCATAGCTGATGTGCGATCTCCTTAAAAGGCAAAGTGACATTGGCACCCACACCGCCACCAGCAAAAAACGCTGATACCACCGCTTCAAAGCTGCCCTGATCATCAGGACAAAACTGCCGTTGATAGCGGATATCCAGTCCTACGCTGTCGGCAAAGGCGTGATGGATGGCAGGGCTTTTGGAGTGATTGATCGGATTGCCGATGACGATGAAGTGCTGCATTAAGATGCCTTATTAAAATTCGTGAGTGATTGCCAGTGATAAACCAGTCGCTTGGCTAATGACTGAGTGCTGATGGCCGATCGCTTGGCAGATATCAGGTTTATTTTAGCAAAAAACGGCACCGATGGGGTGGCTTAGGGTGGCTTTTGTGTTAAAATTATCCAATTTCAGAATTTTTATGATCCTTGATTGCCCAATCAGCCAACGGTAACTGCCATGACTTATGATCGCGCATCGACTCCCGATTCTCCACCACCCAAAAACAACAGTTATCGGCCTTGGTTGATGGTAGGCTTGCTGCTGGCGGCGGCGCTGGTACTATTTTTGACTTTTCGGCCTGTCTCACAAGAAGAAATGGTTGCCGACGATGGCGAGGTCAAAAGCTATGACCCTGTGGTCTATGACACGAGCGATTGGCAGACAGCCAGTCAGCAAAGCCAAGACTTTGAGGTGTTAAAAGGCGCACTCAGTGCCACCGCAACCAGTGAAGAGGCGCTGGATTTTTATGGCAATAAAGCGATGCGCTATCGTTTTAGCACGCCATTTGAGCCGCCGTTTTATGTCATCGAATCGCCCAACTTATTCGAATTGGTGTGGTATTATGCCGCGCCCACTGATGATGATGCTACTAAGACGCAGTCGATCGATTTTGCCAAACGCAGCTATCGGATGATGAGCATGGCCGGCGGCGATGTCGGCACCAAAATCGTAGAACAGATGCTCCAAGGTGCTGCGGTCTCATCGCAGACGGTGGGCGGTTTTGTGCTTGAGCGCGGCGCTTGTGAAGATTATCGCTGCCAAATCATCTTAAGACGATGACACTGATGGCGCAATATTATTGTTATCAGCAGGACGGCGCACTTGTGCTGTCAGATGCGCGTATGGATGAGCGAGCCTTTGCTTATGGTGATGGGTTTTTTAGCACCATCGGGGTCTGTGATGGGCAGATGATCTGTGCGCCATTTCATGCCAAGCGTATCCTGACTGGCCTATCAGCGCTGCGATTGAGTGCCAGTGTCGATGAGCTGATGATGGCATTGACGCAGCTTGCTAAGCAAATGCGCGAGGGCATCTTAAAGATCATCATCACTCGCCCCGTGCAGAGCGTGCGTGGCTATGGCTTTGTCGGCATGGCGGCAGCGCAGGCGTACATCAAAGCGATGCCATCGCCTGCGTATCAAGGCGTGCGCTTTAAAGATGGTATTCCTGTTCAGCCTGTGATGGAGCGGCAGATGGTACTGATGCAGGGGCAATTAAGCCATCGATCACCTTGGCTTTCAGGATTAAAGCTGATCGGCTGTCCTGAGCAGGTGCTGATCCATGCTGAGCTTTTGGAGCGACAGCAGCAAGATGACGGTATCACTGATGGACTGGTGTCCAATGTGCATGGGCAGTGGGTCTGTGCAACGATGGGTAATATTTTTTATCAACTCGATGGCTGTTGGTACACACCGCCTGTGGATATCTCGGGTGTGACAGGCGTGATGCGCGCTGCATTGATGGCATCGACTGTGCTGGGCAAGGTACATGAGCGCGTGTTACAGACAGCAGATCTGCCGCTGATCTCGGGTTTGATCACCACCAATGCAGTACGCGGCATCACACCCATCACCAGTCTTTGTGGTCGTCCTTTGACTGATGGCTGGGATGCTGCTGGATTTATCCCTTAGTAATGCTTAACTCATCATCAGTACTGCGCTGAATTTTTAGGCAGATCAATGTCTTACAATTTTCACACGCACGAGCCATAGATTTAGTGGCCATTTGTCATAAAATTTTGCTAAAATGAGCAAAATTCATCATTATGGCAAATTATGGCAACCTCCAAAAAACCTCAAGCAATCAAGCGCTCCACTTCAGGGGCTGCATCGCGTCGTAAGTCGCGCCAAAGACCGCCACCAAAGCAGTCATCACTGACCAAGCTGATACTGGTGGCTGTGGTCGCAGCCGTAATCTTGGCGCTGCTTGTCATTTATCAGACCATCTATGCTCAGACCGACAGAGCGGCTCAGACGCTGAGTGTCGGCAAGGGCGATACTTATCATAGTCTTTTATCAAAAGAGCCGTGGTCGGATTCGGCATTGGCCTCACGATTTGTCACCAAGGCGTATTTGTCGGTGGCAGCCGATAAGCCCTTACAAACCGGCCATTATCAAGTGCCACAAGGGGCAAGTTTGGCGCAGATGGTACGCTTGTTTGGCGAGGGTGCTGCTACCGAAGAAATCAGTGTGCGCATCATCGAAGGTAAGACAATCAAAGATCTGTATCAAACGCTAAAAAACACCGATGGCGTGGTGCTTGAGCTGTTGACACCAGCGGCTGATGGCTACGCGTGGACTGATGTGGCGCGCGATAACGAAGCGGTGGCGGCAGCATTGGGCATTGAATCGCCCAATGGCAATTTGGAAGGCTGGTTTGCGCCGAATACTTATCAATTTGCCAAAGGCACGACAGACACGATGATCCTAAAACGCTTATATGAGGATCAAAAGCGCATCTTGGATCAAGCGTGGCAAGAACGCGATGCCAATTTGCCTTATGCAACGCCATATGAGGCGCTGATCATGGCAAGCATCATCGAAAAAGAAACAGGCATCGCCTCAGAGCGTCATTTGGTGTCCTCGGTGTTTGTCAATCGCCTGCGTCAGGGCATGCGACTACAGACGGATCCGACCATCATTTATGGCCTGTTTGATCGCTATGATGGCACCATTTATCGCAGCAATATCCAAGAAAAAACCGCTTATAATACCTATCAAATCGATGGCCTACCACCGACACCCATCGCGTTGCCATCTGCTGAGGCCATCCGTGCAACCATGCATCCTGATGACAGCGATGTACTGTTTTTCGTGGCGACAGGCAATGGCGGTCATAAGTTTAGCCGCACTTACCAAGAGCATCAAAAAGCGGTTGAAGAATACCGCACGGTGATGCGCAATAAATAGCTTCATGCCCATAACATTACAAAAAGGATGAATAGGATGCAAGGTCGATTTATCAGCTTTGAGGGTACCGAAGGCGTCGGCAAGACCACGGCGATCGATCAGCTGTGCGCGCGATTGACAGCGCGTGGTATTGAGGTGCTGCGCACGCGTGAGCCGGGTGGCAGTGAGCTGGCTGAGGCGCTGCGGACGATGTTTTTGGATCCTGCGCGTCATATCGATGCTGATGCTGAGATCTTGATGATGTTTGCTGCGCGAGCCGATCACATTCACAAGACCATTTTGCCAGCCTTACAAGCGGGCAAGTGGGTGATTTGTGATCGCTTTGTGGACAGCACAGTGGCGTATCAGGGCTTTGGTCGATATGAGGGTGACACCACAGCGCTGAATAAGATTGAGCTGTTGATTGAGCATTTTGTGCCTGTGATGCCCGAGGTGACACTGTGGCTGGATTTGGATGTGGTGACAGGGATGCAGCGCGCTGGTAAGCGTGGCGCGCTCGATCGCTTGGAGTCCAATGACATTGCTTTTTTTGAGCGGGTGCATCGAGGCTTGGAGTATCAATTTGCTCGTCACGGTGAGCGCATCCATCGCATCGATGCCTCAGGCAAGGTCGATGAAGTCGCCGCACGCATTGATGCAGCTTTGGGGATTTGATTTGGGCATCTGTTTGGATATTTGGCGATGGCATGTGGTGGCGCAAAAATCAGCAAGGCGGTTGAGAATCGGGTAAGATTTGATGGGATCAAGAAAGGTTTTGTCGCCAAAACATGCTTGACGCCACACATGAAATTTTGGATACTTTGCAACATTAATCATCATAATTGGTGATTTTTGGTCATTCACCATTAGCAAAATTCCCCAAAATCTGTAAAGGATGTCTCATGAAAAAATCAGCATTGATGCTTTGTTTGATGATGGCAGGCGCAGCCATCACCACCTTACCTGTGGCGACGCCTGCTCATGCACTGGCGAGCGCCGATTTTTCATCATTGGTAGAGCAAGTGGCGCCATCGGTGGTGCGCATCAGTATCACCAAGCAAGTCGATGATGAGACTTTGGCGCAGGCGCGGGCGGTGCAGATGCTCAAAGGCTATCTGGGTGAACAAGCACAGCTGCCGGATATTCCAGTGATAGAGCAAGGTTATGGAACGGGGTTTTTTATCAGCAGTGATGGCTATTTGTTGACCAATCATCATGTCATCGAAGGCGCCGATCGCATCACCGTGACGCTCAATGATCGCACCGAGCTGGATGCCACACTGATCGGCAGCGATGAAAGCTCAGACATTGCCGTGCTAAAAGTCGCTGGCAATCACTATCCTGCGCTGCCTGTCGCCAAAGCGGATATGCTAAAAGTAGGCGAACCTGTGTTGGCCATCGGCTCGCCTTTTGGGTTTGATTACTCGGCATCAGCAGGCATTGTTTCTGCCAAATCTCGCAATGTCAGCCGTGAAGCTGCTGTGCCGTTTATCCAAAGCGATGTTGCGCTCAATCCTGGCAACTCAGGCGGGCCGCTGTTTAACCGCCAAGGTGAGGTCGTTGGTGTCAATTCACTCATATTTAGCGGCACAGGCGGCTATATGGGTCTGTCTTTTTCGATCCCCATCGATGCGGCGATGGATATTTATCAGCAGATTCGCCAAAATGGCAAAGTCACGCGCGTGTATCTGGGCATCTCGGTGCAGGATGTGGATCGTAATTTGGCCGAAGCTTATGGCCTAACCAAGCCACAAGGTGCGCTATTAACACGCGTGGTACCCAATTTCCCTGCCGATCAGGTTGGCCTAAAATCAGGCGATGTGGTGCTGAGTTTTAACCAAATGCCGATTGTCCATGCGCATGATCTGCTCAACCAAATCAATCGAGCCAGACCAAATGATGCATTTGAATTGACCTATCAGCGCCAAGGTAAGGTCTATACCACCAAAGGCAATTTTGGTGAAGCCCAAGAAGACACCGCCATCCAAAGCAGCAATAAAGCCGAAGGCGTGCGCCTAGGGCTGCGCTTGCGAGCGTTGAATGCCAATGAACGACGCACCCTACAAAGCCAAGGCGTGTCAGGCGGCGTACTCGTCACCTCAGTGGATCTGGTCGGCCGCGCCGCCAAAGCAGGCATCAGCACAGGAGATGTGATCATCGGGCTGAATCAACAGAGCATCTCTAGCGTCGAGGACTTTGCATCGGCAGTGACAAATCTGCCAAAAACTGGCGTGATCACCGTTCAGCTGATCCGCCAAGGCACACCAGCCATCATCGGCATGCGCATCGATGAATGAGTGGGTGTTTTCTAACTTTAAGATGGGATTGTAAGGATGTCGCTTGGCTAGGATGCCCAAAACAACCAAAAATAACTACAAATATCCCATGCAAATGTGATACACTAGCAAAGATGATCATAGACCAAACCTGAAGCTGGGATTGGTCACCGTTTTTTTAATCAATCAAGCAAGGCTGCTTATGACAGACGCATATCAACAAATCAAATCCAAACTCCAAGGAGCGATCACTGCTCTGGTAACACCGATGAAGTCTGATGGCGCGGTGGATTATGATGCATTGGCGCGCCTGATTGACTGGCAGATTGATGCAGGGATCCATGCTTTGGTTGCTGTGGGTACGACAGGTGAGTCGGCGACACTGGCGATGGATGAGCATATTGAGGTCATTCGCTTTTTTGTCAAACAAGTGGCAGGCCGCGTCCCTGTCATCGCAGGTACAGGCGCAAACTCCACGCATGAAGCCATAATCTTGACCAGTGCCGCCAAAGAAGCAGGTGCTGACTGTGCGTTGTTGGTGGTTCCTTATTATAATAAGCCAACCCAAGAAGGTATGTACCAGCATTTTAAGGCCATCGCCGAGGCAGTGGATATGCCGCAGATGCTGTATAATGTGCCAGGCCGCACCGTGGCTGATCTGTCTGAGGAGACGGTCAATCGCTTGGCTGATATTGATAATATCGTTGCCATCAAAGACGCTACAGGCGATGTTGATCGCGGTATTAGCCTAATCCGCCGTGTCGGTGATCGTATGGTGGTGCTGTCAGGTGATGATCCGACGGCGCTGACTTTGATGCAACATGGCGCTCGCGGCGATATCTCGGTGACCTCAAATGTCGCACCTGCCCAAATGAGTCAGGTATTTGGTTTGGCGCTTGAAGGACGCTTTGAAGAGGCTGAAGCCATCCATCAAACCATCAAGCATTTGCACCGCGATCTGTTTATCGAATCTAGCCCACAACCTGTCAAATATGCTTTGCACAAAATGGGCAGGATCGATACTGGCATCCGCTTACCGATGGTGTGGCTCAATGAGCAGTATCATCAGCACATCGACGATGCTCTATCAAAAGCCGCATTGCTGTGATGTCTTAGGCACAAAATTTTGATTTGTATTATTGGGTGTTGGTATTAATTGTTTGACTCCAATACCGCCATTTACTTGGAATGTTTATGAAAACTGTAAAATTAACCGCAGGCGTGATGGTGGCCATCGTGGCATTGACGGGCTGTAGTGCCACCAAAGACTTGCTCTCAAAGCGCGATAATGGCAGCTTGGATTATCGTGATGCTGCTCAGTTGCCGCCGATCAAGCTGCCAGCTGATCAACCAGCTGCCGATTTTACGCCACTGTACCAAACCCCAACTGCCACAGGCCAGCTGCCTGATTTTGTGAATGAAGCTGGCAAGCAGTACGAGCTGCCTCGTCCACCGAGCGTCAGATAATTTTCATGTGGTCAGTGAGCTGACTGCATTTTTTTCATTAATTTATAATTGATTAATCATCGAGATAACCATGCAAAAACAAGCGCTACTTTATACTGGCAAAGCCAAATCCGTCTATGAAACCGACAATCCTGATTATCTGATTTTGCATTTTCGCAATGACGCCAGTGCATTTAACGGCGAGAAAATGGCCAGTCTTGACCGCAAAGGCATGGTAAATAATCGCTTTAATGCATTTATCATGCAAAAGCTGGCTGAGGCAGGTGTGGAGACGCATTTTGTCGAGCAGCTGTCGGATGACGAGGTGCTTGTTAAGCGTCTGAAAATGATTCCCGTTGAGGCGGTTGTGCGCAATTACGCTGCAGGCGGTCTGATGAAGCGCTTGGGTCTGAGCGAAGGTTTGCCGCTATTGCCGCCGACTTATGAGCTGTTTTATAAGGATGATGGCTTGGGCGACCCGATGCTGTCAGAATCGACCGCCATCGCGCTTGGTTATGCCACCGCTGATGAGTTGGCGCAGATGCAGTCATTAACCTTAAAGGTCAATGAAGTGCTGTCAAAGCTGTTTGATGATGCAGGTCTGATGTTGGTGGACTTTAAGCTAGAATTTGGTCTGTTCCAAGGCCGCGTGGTGCTTGGCGATGAATTTTCGCCAGACGGCTGCCGTTTGTGGGATAAAGATACTAAGAAAAAGCTTGATAAAGACCGTTTCCGCCAAGGCTTGGGTGATGTCGTCGAAGGCTATGAAGAAGTCGCACGCCGTATCGGTGTGGCGCTATAATGGCGTGATCGTCCATATCTAAGATCATTAAAATATCTAAGATTATCAAAGAGTTGTCATGTATTTTCAAATGTATAAAATCGTCACCTACATCCCCGAGAGTGATCTTGAGGCAGTTAAGAATGCGATGTTTGAGGCGGGTGCAGGCCACTTTGGCAATTATGAATGCTGCAGTTGGCAGACACTTGGTGTGGGTCAGTTTCGTCCGATGACAGGTTCTCACCCAGCCATCGGCACGGTCGGCGAGATCGCGCAAGTGTCTGAGTGGAAGGTGGAGATGATCGTCCCTGAAAATAAGCTGTACGATGTGGTCGCCGCCTATAAGCAGGCGCATCCGTATGAGGTGCCTGCTTATGAAGTGTACCAGACTGTCGATGTAGAGGGTGATTGATCTTGATCAATCTGCCCGAGATAGCACAAAAGCCCTTGATGATCAAGGGCTTTTGTATGGGCGGTCAAAGGGCTAATCATCACGCTCAGCGATGCCTTCATCGACGCGTTGATCGATGGCAGCAGCCAATGCCTCATACGATGGTGTATTAGTATCGAGCACCGCCTGCCAAGCATGGATGGCGTCATAGCGGTAGATGTGGCCATGCCCAGGCGGAGTGTTGTTCGAGGCTGGCATGTCCAAGCTAAGCTCCCATAGGCTTAATATCGGCAGCCACATAGGCACGCGAGCGATGTCGCGCCCAGCAGCTTCGCGCATCCAGTCAGGCCTTTGGTATAGCATGGTTGGTGACCACCAAACGATCGGATCTGAGGCATATTGCACAAAGACGATGCGCGGCGTCTGCCAGTTTTGATACTGGTGACCCTGTGGATGGCCTTGACCGCTCAGCATCTCAGGATAATCCATAAAGCGTACATGTCGGCCGCCATCAATGATCGGCAGCGTCTCAGTACTGGGCTTGCTGCGCATTTGCACCAGATGCGACCACAGATGGCTAAGTCTTGGTGTCCCAACCCACACTGCGCCATCGATTTCAGTGATTAGCTGTTCATAAGTCTGAAAATTACTTTGGGTGGCAAAAGCGCCCAAAGATTCGCCAGCTAAGTATAGCTTGGGGCGATCGGCCTGTGGCATGGCGTTGAGTCTTTGTTTGATGGCTTGATACAGCAGCCGATTGACTTGACTGGAAGCTTCTTGGTCAACGATGAATGATACTTGACTGGGCAGATAAGAATACTGCACGGCCACGCTGGCGATGTCACCATCGGTCAGATATTCTGCCGCCAGACTGCTGTATTCTTCGACCCAGCCACGACCAGTCGCACCATGAATGACCAGATGCTGCCGCTGCCAAGCATTGGTGCGATCCAGCTCTTGTAGGGCGATGGCCACCAGTTCATCGGCTTCGGTGGTGATGGGGTTTTGGTGATTAAGGCCTGCAAATACACGGATCGGCTCAATGGCAGGGCGGCCAGTCAAGGCAGAGATGTCCTCGGCAGTCGGGCCCAAAGAGACAAATCGCTGACCATAATGACCCAGTGCTTGCCAAGGCTGTGCCGAGATGCCATCGACGCCAGAGCGGTTGGGGCCGGTCGGCGCATTTAGTGCGTCAGGCTCAGTCAAATCAAGCGCCAGAGCTTTTTGGGAGATGGTTTGCAGCGCAGGACGCCACACATAATTGCGCGTCAATCCAAACAGCAGCGAGGCGACCAAAATACTGGCACCTACCCAAGCCAACGCACGGATCGGCAGATGCAGCTTTGGGGCGATGAGATTGACCAGCCATTCGGTCAGTATCACAAGCCAGCGGCTGATCGCCACCAGCGCCAACCAGAACACCAGCCCAATCGCCGCCGCAGCAAAAGCCATCCACAGTGACTCATCTGGCATCTCCATCAGCTGACGCATCGCTTGCATGACTTGCCAGTGATGCAGTGTCATCACCCCAAGACCGATGATTCCAAGGATGACGATCGCTAAGCGGTATTTTGCAGCCAGTCTGATCTTTTGCTGCGCGCACAGATGGCAGCCTAAATCCATGCAGCCAGTCAATAGCTTGCCAAAGGCATAGCCGATGGCACCCGACACGCCGCAACACACCGCCTGCACGAGCCACGAGCGTGGCAGCAGCATCGGTGTCATCGTGATATAAAAGCACAAAAATCCCAGCACCAATCCAGTCATGGATAAGGTCTGAAAAAACGCCCACGGTGAGCGGATGGGGTGCAGCGAAGGCGAATCTGTAACAACTCTGGGCATGAAAGATCCATCAATTAAAACAAACAGACTTTGTGGTGCATGCCACAAAATACTCAACAATTCATCAAATCGGCAATAAATTTCTCACGGTGATTTTAGCATTTTAACTCAATAAAAAAATCCCTTATCAGGATAGATTTGTTGTAAAAGCGTTATTAATTTGAGGTTTTTTAGCGTTGGCTTTTGTGCTATGATAAGTTAATTTTGGAAATTTTTTTGAGAACGAAATGTCCCAGCCATTAAGCCAAGAGCAGTTTTTAGACCTAAAAAATCAAGGCTACAGCCATGTACCACTCATCAAAAAACGCCTGATGGACGATGCGACACCGGTGTCGGTATTTGCCAATATTCGCAAACTAAACCCAAAAGCTTATTTGTTTGAGTCGGTGGTCGGCGGTGAGCGTTTTGCTCGTTATTCGATGATTGGGCTTGGCAAGGGCGTGTATTTTGAATACCAAGATGGCGTGATGAAAGTCGGCAGCGAGCTGGTGGGCGTGGTGTCGAGTACCCAAACGGACAAGCCATTTGATGAAATCCGCAAATTCATGGCACAGTTTACCATGCCGACGGTGGAGGATGTGCCAGCGTTGCCGGTGTTTAGCGGTGGTTTGGTGGGATATTTTGGTTATGATTTGATTCGCACCATTGAGCCATCGGTGGGGCAGTCGGATGTACCCAATCCGCTGAATCTGCCTGATTTGTGGTTGATGTTATCGACCGAAGTGGTGGTGTTTGATAATCTTGAGCATACTTTATCCATCGTCGTCTATGCCAATAGCGAGCTTGAAAATGGCTATGAAGATGGACTGGCGCGCTTAGCTGCGATTGAACAAGCACTGGGACAGCGACCTGATTTGACCACGACCACACAACCTAAGCCAAACTTTGTGTCTGTCACAGGTCAGGATAAGTTCTGCAAGGATGTTAATAAAATCAAAGACTACATCCTAGCAGGTGATGTCATGCAAGTCGTGCCTGCACAGCGTATGACGGCGGATTTTGATGGTGATGCCTTGAGTGTGTATCGAGCGCTGCGTTATCTGAACCCATCGCCGTATTTGTTTATGCTGCATGGTGAGACTTTTGGCGTGGGCAAATCGCCATTTGACATCATTGGGGCATCGCCTGAGATTTTATCTCGTATCGAAGATGGTACGGTCACGGTGCGACCACTGGCAGGCACTCGCCGTCGTGGGCGTGATGTGGCAGAGGATTTGGCACTTGAGGCAGAACTGCTGTCCGACCAAAAAGAAATCGCCGAACATCTGATGCTGATTGACCTTGGGCGTAATGACATCGGACGAGTATGTCAAATCGGCTCAGTCAAGGTGACGGATAAGATGTTTATCGAACGCTACTCGCAGGTGATGCACATCGCCAGCAATGTCGAAGGTCAAGTGCGAGATGATGTCGATGCGCTCGATGTGTTTTGTGCGACTTTTCCGGCAGGTACGCTGTCGGGCGCGCCTAAAATCCGAGCCATGCAGATCATTGATGAAGTTGAGCCTGTTCGCCGTACGGTGTTTGGTGGGGCGATTGGCTATTTGGGCTGGCATGGCAATATGGATACGGCGATTGCCATTCGCACCGCGGTGATGAAAGATGGCAAGGTGCATGTCCAAGCAGGGGCAGGCGTGGTGGCGGATTCTGATCCGATAGCAGAATGGGATGAGACCAACAAAAAAGCCCTTGCCATCATCAAAGCGGTCGAGATGGCGTGTGATGGGCTTGAGATTTAAGCATATATTATGGCAGAAATTTTGATAAAAATATTATTTAAATCAATAGCTTATAAAAATAAATCAATTTTTATCAAAAAAAAGCTTGCACATTCTCAAAAATTTGCTATTATATGCAGCACTTAGGAAGTACACCGCCGGCTTAGCTCAGTTGGTAGAGCAACTGACTTGTAATCAGTAGGTCGCCAGTTCGATTCCGGCAGCCGGCACCATTCCTAAGAAAGCATTAGGTCAAGCCCAGTAACGGGCTTAACTTTTACCAGACCAGTAAAAGCATACCTATCTACTTTGGTGGGGTTGGGGAGCGGTCAAACCCAACAGACTGTAACTCTGTCGCGAAAGCTTCGAAGGTTCGAATCCTTCCCCCACCACCATTATTCCCTACCTAGGTACTACCCTGCGGGTGTAGTTTAGTGGTAGAACCTCAGCCTTCCAAGCTGATGGTGCGGGTTCGATTCCCGCCACCCGCTCCATATATTAGCGATTTTGCTCTTGTAGCTCAGGGGTAGAGCACTCCCTTGGTAAGGGAGAGGTCACGAGTTCAATTCTCGTCAAGAGCTCCATATTCAAATCCTTGTCGGTGAATACTGACAAGGATTTTTATTTATTCAGACAAAATCATGATAGATTTTACCATTTCGCTGTGCATATTTTAAAATTACCAAATCAACGAAAATTTATGCCAGATTCACCAGATAGGCTGTCAATGATATTAGGCGATGGCCTATGATGACAAGCGCCGACCCATATCATGCACCACCCACGCAGGGCCGATGAGCAAAAATTGCAAATCTTCAAAGAATGATGGCTTGGCGCCTTCGATTTTATGCCCAACAAATTGCCCAATCCATGCCACCACAAATAGCCCAACCCAAAACCACACCGACACTGGCAGATAATAAACCACTGCAATGCACAACGCCATAAAAATCAGCATCTGCATAAATAACACCAGCGACAAACGCAGATAAAAGAACAGCACCCCCACAGCAATCACGCCAAGTAGTCCGATATGCACATGATACAACAGTGCGACAATGCATAGGAAAATCACTGGCACGCATAGCCAATGGATGGATTTGTTGGTGGGATTTTGGTGGCTGACAGCATAGTCATCAAGCCATGTTTGTAGTGATTTTTGACTGACGAATAACGACATGACAACTCCTTTTGTTGATGCTTCCAAAGGTTTTTATACTGTAACCAATTTTTGGATAATTTTCAAAGGATTTTTATAAAAATAAAGACCGCAAGCAGCAGTCTTTAAGTCATTTTAATGGATGCCTTTGACGAGCTGTTCACTGCGATACCAGCCGTACAGTCCCACCACGGCATTGACTTGATAAATCACCGTTTGGATGGCAAAGATGGTATTGCCTGTCATCAGATTGACAATCAGCCATACAGCATTGACTAGAATCCACAGCCACCAGTTGAATGAATACCGTAAAATCATCGTCGCCTGTGCGGTGATGGATAGCACAAACGCCACGACATTAATCCAAAAAAAGTCAATCACCCCCAAAAACTGACTGCCATCATCATCGATGACACCATAGCCTTGGGCATCGAGCCAGCGGTTAATCATTGGAAACAGCGCAAGACCTACAATGATAAAGCCAATGGTCAAAAGCCAGACATATTTGTTGGCGGATTTTGGTATCATATTGCCATCGGCATCGGTGTTGTTCGCCCAGTATTTGACCCCATAAGCATGGCTAAAAAAGTTAAACAAAGGTGCAAGCATCAGTCCCACCGCCCCTGATGTCGCCTGCACGATCACTTCACCTGCGGTGGCAAGCATCCCAAGCCCATTGCCTGCGATGTTTTTGCGAAAGCTAAGACTCACCACACATAGCAGACCAATCACAGATACCAATAAATAAAACCAGTCCAATGATGTCTGCTCAGTCGTCGTCCAAAACCCAAAAAACAGCGCAAGCAGACCACAGCTGAACCAAATCAGCACCCAATAGACGCTCCAGTCGTGCTTGCCAAAGCCAGTGATGTTATCCAATAGAGCGATTTTCATAGGGTGGTATCCTGTGGGCGTTGTGTCAAAATCGTGGGTGTCTTGCCTAGTATCTGCGTATCAATCCATGAGATGGCTTGTTGGTAGCGTTCGTGATAATCGGCATCATCGATCACATGATGATGGATGTCGTGCCGAGTCAAGATGTCGAGCAGTGTCTGAGCAAAGTGGCTGCGCGCTTTGGTGTCGCCAAGCCTACGCATCCCATCAGCGACCCACATGACATTATTATCCAAATAAATGGTGAAATCTGCGCGAAAATGATCAGCAAGGCTTGCCACGACAGGGTGGGTGCGGTTTTCATACACTTCACAAAATGCCTGCGTCGTCGCAAAATCCGTATCAATCAAGGTGATAGGGGCGGTGGCATGGGCAGTGGCATCCATGATGGCTTTGGCATGATTGATGGCAATCGGCAGATAATCACTGTACTGTAGGCCAAGCTCTGTACCGCCAAGGTGCGAGTGCGCATAAAGCCGTCCCATCTCAAGGGCGATGTTGGCACCGTAATGATTGGCAAGCTTATGAATGAGTGTGGTTTTGCCCGAGCTTTCGCCACCGACGATGCACACCGTCTGGGTATAAAAATAGCAGCAGGCAGGGGCAAGCTGATCAAAGTGCTGTAGTGGATGCTGACAGATCGCCATGCGCTGTGATCGCAGGTCAGTATCGAGATTGGCTTGATACACCTGCGTCGATGTCGTATCGATGGCAAGCGCTTGACATACTTGCGAAAACTGTCCATCATCAAGCCTAGCATCCTGCTGATAATCAAAGGCGATATCTAGCCCAAGACTCTGCGTGGTATGAACTTTGATAAATCCAAACTGCTGACACGCCACTTGTACCCATCGTGCGACATCCTGTAGATTGGCAGTACGACCACTCGGTAGTGGCCGCTTGATAGGTGGTGTGATGACGATGTGTAGCGTTTCGGCAATGCCGGCGGCATGATTAATATCGGCAAGATGACCCAGATGCAATGGGGCAAAATCACCGATCAGTAGGGCATTGCTCGCCTTTGTCATCTTGTCATCCTTTGTAAGTCTTTGTTGTGTTTTGTACGAAGTGATCGAGCGTGCTTGAAATCGCGTGCGATGACAACTATTAATATGATAAGTCTGCTGGCGCTGCACTGTTTTATTAAAATTAACATTATATCTAAGTTGCATATTGCTGGCAAGTCATCATTAAAACGACTGATAATCATTATAGTCATCATCATACGGAGTGATTTTATGGCAAAACTCATCAAACTTCACCGCTCACAAAACCATCGCATGATTGCAGGCGTGATGGGTGGTATCGCCGAATATTTGGGTTGGTCGCCAACGATGGTACGCCTAGCGTTTGTGATTATCTCGTGTGCCAGTGTTGCCGTACCAGGGATTTTGATTTATCTTGTGTTGTGGCTATTGATGCCAAATGCGACCGCGGCATCGTATGCTGATTATGGCGTTTATCGTTCATAATCGATAGCAAATTTCTCTGCAAAACATCCCACAAAATCCGCCCAAATCTTGAAAAAGAATGGAAAAAATGCCTGTTGTTTAGTACAATGGGCATTATTTTTTATCTTAATTTTACACGAAAATTGGGCGAGACATCATGACCTTTCAACAAATTATTCTAACACTTCAAAACTACTGGGCAGACCGTGGCTGTGTGGTACTTCAGCCTTATGACATGGAAATGGGCGCAGGTACATTCCATACGGCGACCTTTTTGCGTGCCTTGACCCCCGAAAAATGGAACGCCGCTTATGTGCAGCCATCTCGTCGCCCGACCGATGGACGCTATGGCGACAACCCAAATCGCCTACAGCACTATTATCAATTCCAAGTGGTGCTAAAGCCCAATCCTGCCAATATCCAAGAGCTGTATTTGGGCTCGCTAGAAGCACTCGGCATTGATACTTTGACCCATGATATTCGCTTTGTCGAGGATAACTGGGAAAGTCCAACACTAGGTGCTTGGGGGCTTGGCTGGGAAGTGTGGCTAAACGGCATGGAAGTGACGCAGTTTACTTATTTCCAACAAGTCGGCGGTATTGAGTGCTTCCCTGTGACGGGCGAGATTACTTATGGTCTTGAGCGTCTGGCGATGTATATTCAAGGCGTGGACAGCGTCTATGATCTAGTGTGGACAGATGGCGAGTTTGGCAAAGTGACCTATGGCGATGTGTTCCACCAAAACGAAGTGGAGCAGTCCACCTATAACTTTGAATACGCCAATGTCGATAAGCTGTTTGAATTATTTGATTTTTATGAAAGCGAGGCGGATAGATTGGTGGCGGTGAATTTGCCACTGCCTGCCTATGAGATGGTGCTAAAGGCAAGCCATACCTTTAACCTGCTTGACGCTCGTGGAGCGATTTCGGTTACCGAACGCCAACGCTTTATTCTAAGGGTGCGTACACTTGCCCGCAAAGTGGCGGTCAGCTACACCGAAGCTCGTGCCAAACTTGGCTTCCCATTGGCGGACGAAGCGCATAAGGCAGAAGCACTGGAGAAGTGGTTGCCAAAGGATGAACAGGAGAAATAAGATGAAAAAATTGACATTAAAGACAGTTATCGCCTTAACTATGATAGGTTGGAGTGTGGTTGCAAATGCTGTGCCTAATGTTTGGACTGGAGGTACTCAACATGGATATTACAACAGTAAGATTGAAAACGACAAAAAACAGACATTGTCTTTGAGTTGCGATGTTGCAAACGGCTCAGGACATGGTGCATATTTTTACAGCAAAGAATTTCCAGGTGAGTTTGGATTTGGTATTGGTATTAACGAATATGACCTAACCTTTTTGATTGACGAAGAGGAGGTTTTGTCGGATTATGACTTAAATCAAGACTATGATGGATTTTTCAGTGATATTATTTCTGCAAAAGAAATTAAAGTGTATAAAGACAATCAGCTGATTGGAAAGTTTAATCCAACAGAAAAAAGTCGTCGTGCACACTTATCGAGGTTTGAAAAGAACTGTCAGCCAGAAGAATGGTAATTAATAAAATTAGAGATACTATATTATTATGAAAAATTCAAGAAAGTTCTCATTAATCCTTATTTTATCAGCATTCCTAACTGCCTGTGGCTTTATTGGTGGTAATGACAGCGAGAGCGATACCAGCGAAAATACTAAGCAAACCACTCGCCAAAGCAGTAATGATAGCGATCGTGATAATGACGGCGATAATCAAGGTGACAACGATCGTGACAGCGACCGCGACAATGATGACGACAATGAGCGTGATGGCAGTGGCGACCGTGACAACGACCAAGATAGTGACCGTGACGATGGCGATCAAAAAGACGATTGATTAGCATAAAAATATTGGAAAAACTATGACCACAATCCTATTTGAACTTGGCACCGAAGAGCTGCCACCAAAGAACCTAAAGACCTTGCGTGATGCTTTGACGGACAATGTCAAAGCCGCCTTGGAGAGCCAAAATATCGCCTATGAAGCGATTAAGCCTTTTGCTGCACCACGCCGTCTGGCACTGCAGATTGTCGGTATCAGCGACAAACAGCCTGACCGCACCGAACAAAAACGCGGCCCTGCGGTCAAAGCTGCCTTTGATAGCGACGGCAATCTGACCAAAGCAGGTCTTGGCTTTGCCAGTGGACTGGGTATCACCAAAGATGACATCATCACCATCAGCACGGATAAGGGCGACTATATCGGTTATGAATTGACCGTACAAGGTAAGCCTGTCACCGAGCTTCTACCAGCGATTTTCCAAAAAGCCCTAGATGATTTGCCGATCGCCAAGCGTATGCGTTCGGGTGCGAGCAAAGAAGAGTTCGTCCGCCCTGTGCAATGGGTGGTACTGATGGCAGATAGCACGGTGATTGATGCGACCATTCAAGGTCACAAGGCAGGCAATGCCACTCGTGGCCATCGCTTCCACGCCCCTGATTTTGTCAGTATCGCTCATGCCGATGAGTATGAAGCAGTCCTACAAAATGCCAAAGTCATCGCCGATTTTGATAAGCGTCAAGCAGCAATCAAAAAGCAAGTTGCCAAGCTGTCTGATGAAGTCGGTGCCGTTGCCATCGTGCCTGATGAGTTGCTTGATGAAGTCACCGCTTTGGTGGATTTACCAGTGGCACTACGAGCCAGCTTTGAAGAGCGTTTTTTGGCGGTGCCCCAAGAAGCCCTAATCAGCACCATGCAGGCTGACCAAAAGTATTTTTGCTTGACCGATAAAGATGGTAAGCTGTTGCCGTATTTTGTATTTATTAGTAATATTGAAAGTAAAGATCCAAGCCAAGTGATTTTTGGTAACGAAAAAGTCGTGCGTCCACGCCTATCGGATGCTGAATTTTTCTTTTTACAAGACCAAAAGCAGCCGCTGTTTGCCTTGACCGAAAATCTAAAAAATCGTATTTTCCAAGATAAGCTTGGCACAATTTGGGAAAAATCAGAGCGTATCGCTAGCTTAGCGGCATATATCGCTGGCCAAATCGATGCAGATAGTGAGCACGCGATTCGTGCAGCGCATCTATCCAAGTGCGACCTTGCCAGTACGCTGGTTGGTGAATTCCCTGAGCTACAAGGTGTGGCAGGCACTTATTATGCCCGTCTAAATGGCGAAGCCAAAGGCGTGGCGGATGCCATCGAAGAGCAGTATTTGCCTAAGTTTGCTGGTGATAAACTGCCTGCGACCGACATCGGCACGGCTCTTGCTTTGGCGGATCGTATTGATACGCTGGTGGGGATTTTTGGCATCGGCGAGATTCCGACAGGTTCAAAAGACCCATTCAGCTTGCGTCGTGCATCGATTGGTGTACTGCGGATT
The DNA here is from genome assembly GCF_002894025.1 of Moraxella sp. RCAD0137. Taxonomy (NCBI): domain Bacteria; kingdom Pseudomonadati; phylum Pseudomonadota; class Gammaproteobacteria; order Moraxellales; family Moraxellaceae; genus Moraxella; species Moraxella sp. RCAD0137. The sequence continues at coordinate 30,911 of NZ_LTCC01000007.1, read as the reverse complement.
TTGATTGAAAAACGCCTAAATCTTGGCCTAAGTGAGTTGATTCAGCACGCTTTGAGCGGCTATGGTGATAAGCTTAGCGATGCTGCCAAGACTTTTGATGAGGTGATGGAATTTATCAATGCTCGTTATCGTGCGATGTACAGCGAGCAGGGTGTAGCGGTGGATACCATCCAAGCGGTGCAGGCGATGAATATTGATGTGCCGATGGATTTTGATGATCGTATCCGTGCGGTACAGGTGTTCCGCAGTCTGCCACAGGCGGGCGTGCTTGCTGAGAATAATAAGCGCGTTGCCAATATCCTAGCCAAAGCTGATGTTGCGGTGAGTGATGCGGTCGATGAAGCAGTGTTGGTGGAAGCAGCCGAAAAAGCACTCTTTGATGCGGTGAAATCTGCCCAAGCTGCCGTCTTGCCACTACAAGCTGCCGCCGATTATCAAGCGATTTTGACCACATTGGCAAGCTTATCAGAGCCTTTGACCGCTTTCTTTGATGATGTGATGGTCAATAGCGATGATGCCAAGCTCAAAGCAAATCGCCTAGCGCTGCTACAGCAAGTGCGAAATCTGTTTATGCTGGTGGCGGATATTAGCTTGCTACAGGGCTGATACCAAAAAAATTACCAAAACTCATGACAAATTATGGTTTTTTGGGTATAATAGGCAGCCTTGGAGACGTGGCTGAGTGGTCGAAAGCGCACGCCTGGAAAGTGTGTATACGTTAATAGCGTATCGAGGGTTCGAATCCCTCCGTCTCCGCCATCCATGATTTTTGCAAGGATTTGCAACAAACTTCAAAGACAAGCAAACACCTACCAAACCCCTTGAAAATACCAGCTTTCAAGGGGGTTTTTGCAGTCAGATATCATCAATTAATAGCGCTTGGGTAGTTATCGGCTGCCGCGCGCCATTAATACCAATACAGGGCGTTGTGACCAAACAAGCTAACATATCCAAAAACTTAGCCTTGGACATGGTGTCGGCACCCAAGCTTAGCAAATGTGGGTTTGGCATTTGGCAGTCAATCAACTCAATGCCTGAGCGTTTGGCAAAGTACATCAGCGCCCAAAAAGCAATTTTGGAAGCATCCGTTTTCCGATGAAACATGCTTTCACCACAAAATATCGCCCCGATATTGACGCCATACAATCCGCCGATCAGTTCGCTGTCATGAGGCGATCCCGCCCAGACCTCAATGCTGCTGGCGGCCGACAGCTGATGTAATTGATCATAGGCTGCGATCATCTCAGCATGTATCCAGGTGTCATCGGTGTAGCTGCGAGGCTGACTACAAGCGCTGATCACTTGGTTGAATGCTTGATTGGTGGTGATCGTCCAAGACTGCTTTTTGGCGGTGCGCATCAGGCTTTTGCTGGGCTCAAAGGCGCTTGGCGCCATCACGCAGCGCTCTTTTGGTGACCACCAGCAGATTGGCTCATCGGCTGCAAACCATGGAAATACACCAGAGCGATAAGCATGCAGCAGCGTGGATGGCTCAAGATCGGCGCCAGTACCTAAAAACTCATCACCACCGCAAGCAGCCTCTTTAAAATTATAAGCACATGCATCAGCTAGCCTGTGTAGCCGCTTAAGGGCATGATCCGTGTCTGCCATCGCATTATCTGTGTTATTCATAATCCATTTCTGCCGAGGTTGGCAGCTTCCTTGTGTTATATTGAATTTACCATTAAAAAAGCTGCTTAATTAAGCAGCTTTTTATAGCAACCACCGATTACTTTGCATTACGCTCATAAACGGGTAGTTTTTTGCAGATGGCTGCGACTTTTTCGCGAGTAGCAGCGATGACGGCTTCATCACCACGGGCATCTAGCACATCGCAGATCCAGCCTGCCAGCTCACGGCACTCAGCTTCGCCAAAACCACGAGTAGTGATGGCAGGCGTACCGATGCGGATACCTGAAGTCACAAATGGTGATTTTGGATCGTTTGGCACTGAGTTTTTGTTCACAGTGATGTGTGCATCGCCCAGCCATTTATCCGCTTCTTTGCCAGTGATTTCTTGCTTGATTAGGCTGATGAGCATCAGATGGTTCTCAGTGCCGCCTGAGACGATCTCGTAGCCACGAGATTGGATAACTTCTGCCATGGCTTTGGCATTGGCGACGACTTGTTGTTGATAGGTTTTGTACTCATCGCTCATCGCTTCTTTGAAGCAGACAGCTTTGGCAGCGATGGCGTGCATCAGTGGGCCGCCTTGGTTGCCTGGGAATACCGCTGATGCCAGTTTTTTCTCGATATCAGCATTGGCTTTGGCTAGGATTAGGCCTGAGCGTGGGCCACGTAGGGTTTTGTGGGTGGTAGTGGTAGTGACATCGGCGATTTGTACTGGGTTTGGATAGACGCCTGCTGCGACTAGGCCTGCCACGTGTGCCATATCGACCATTAGGTATGCACCGACTTCATCAGCGATATCACGGAATTTTTGCCAATCAACAACTTGGCTATACGCTGAGAAACCAGCAATGATCATCTTTGGCTTATGCTCACGAGCAAGGCGCGCCACTTCATCATAATCAATCAAGCCAGTCTCTGGATTTAGGCCGTATTGTACCGCATTATAGGTACGACCTGAGAAGCTCACTGTGGCACCGTGTGTCAAGTGACCACCGTGTGCAAGGCTCATACCAAGTACAGTATCGCCAGCTTCTAGTAGTGCTAGATAGACAGCACTGTTGGCGTTTGAGCCTGAGTGTGGCTGCACATTGGCGTAGTCAGCACCAAATAGCTCCTTGGCACGATCGATGGCGATTTGCTCGATAACATCGACATATTCACAGCCACCATAATAACGCTTACCTGGGTAACCTTCGGCATATTTGTTGGTCAAAGCTGTGCCTTGTGCTTCCATTACTGCAGGTGAGCAGTAGTTTTCAGAAGCGATAAGCTCAATATGATCTTCTTGACGCTGTGCTTCGGCATCGACCTGTGCAGCGATGTCTGGATCGTATTGATGTAGTGAGATTTCTTTAAACATGGTATTTCCTTGTTTGTATCAAATATGGAAGGATAAAACAGTGCCCCTAGTGTAGCATATTTATCTATCGATACACTAGGGGCGAGCGAGTTTTTACAAAGAAAATTTATCAATGCCAAAATTGACACACAAAACTCATTACGCCGAGAGTCATCACACCAAGAGACTGTCAACAAAAGCAGGCAAAAACCGCTCATCAATCAGCAGTTTTTTGCCCTGATATTCATATACCGTACATCTGCCATGACAGCCTTGCTGCTCATAATAATGACGCACATAAGGCAAGGTACGCTGCTGCTTAAACAGCACATAGCCGATGGGCGTACGACCAAGATGACGCAGGCGAGACAGACCACCTGTCAATGTCGGTAGGGGGAAAATGCTGGTTGCCATCACCCAAGCATCATCACTATTGCCGTATAATTTGACCGTACGCACCCAAGCAAGCTGTGGCTTATGTATAGGTAGTGACAGTAGGCGTTTTTGGCGGTGATTGAGTGGAGCATAGCCTTCATGCAGAACGACGACACGCAGTGGCTTGTGTGCGTGTGCTTCAAGTAGGGCGGTCAGCGAACCTTTGGATTTCAAAAATGCCTGTAATTTTGGGGATATTGCAGGGATATTTGCACAAATTGATGATGGCATGACGGTTACTGTGATGAATACAGGTGTTTCATTTTAGCATAAAATCCACAAAATGCGATGGGATTTTGCGAAATTAATAATTTATAATAATATAATAAAATAAATAATTCTAATCAAAAATCTGACAATTGCCAAGATTAATTGCAAAAAATCAATCACTTGTATCGATAAACTATTATTTATTCTATTTGTAAATGATTTTGTAATAGCCATTTATTTATGAAATATTGAACATTGGCACAGGCTATTGGATTTATGCTGAGATTTTGGCTATTCTGTAGTCATCGGGGACGCAGTGATTCGATGGTATTTTCGATGGATCGCTGAGTTGTTATTAATCATCATTTATTTTTAAGTTATCAATAAAAGGAGTGAGTCATGACTTATCAATCAGCACTAGACCATGTTCGTAAAGTTAAGGAAAAATTGGGCGGCACTTGGGATGCCATTCGCCCAGAAGATGCGGCACGCATGATCGTCCAAAACCGCTTCAAAACCGGTCTTGATATTGCCAAATACACCGCTGCCATCATGCGTCGTGACATGGCAGAATACGATGCGGACAACAGCAAATACACCCAATCACTAGGCTGCTGGCATGGCTTTATCGCTCAGCAAAAAATGATTGCCAACAAAAAATACTTCGGCACAACCAACAAACGCTACATCTACCTATCAGGCTGGATGGTGGCAGCGCTTCGCTCAGAGTTTGGTCCACTACCTGACCAATCAATGCACGAAAAAACTGCTGTGCCTAAGCTAATCGAAGAAATCTACACATTCCTTCGCCAAGCAGACGCCAAAGAGCTAAACGACCTATTCCGTGCGATGCAAAAAGCTGAAGCAGCAGGCGACACAGCGAAAGTAAAAGAAATCGAAGCTCAAATCGACAACTTTGAAACTCATGTTGTGCCAATCATCGCTGACATCGATGCAGGCTTTGGTAACGAAGAAGCGACCTACCTATTGACCAAGCAAATGATTGAAGCAGGTGCGTGTGCGATTCAAATCGAAAACCAAGTATCTGATGCTAAGCAGTGTGGCCACCAAGCAGGTAAAGTAACTGTGCCGCACGAAGATTTCCTAGCCAAAATCAATGCCGTACGCTATGCATTCCTTGAGCTGGGTGTCGATGATGGCGTAATCGTGGCTCGTACCGACTCAGAAGGTGCTGACCTAACTCAAAAAATCCCTGTATCTCGTGAACCAGGCGATCTAGCGAGCAAATACATCAGCTACCTAGAAACCACTGAAATTGACATCTCTGAAGCCAAAGAAGATGAAATCCTAATCAAGCGTAACGGCAAACTACATCGCCCAACTCGCTTGCCATCAGGCTTGTATCAGTTCCGTGAAGGCACTCAGCATGACCGCGTTGTCCTTGACTGCGTCACTTCACTACAAAACGGCGCTGACATGATTTGGATCGAGACCCCGACACCAGATGTGGCAGGTATCGCAAGCTTTGTTAATGACATCAAAAAACAAGTGCCAGATGCAAAATTGGTGTACAACAACTCACCATCGTTCAACTGGACCATCAACTTCCGTCAGCAAGCGTATGACCGCTGGGTTGCTGAAGGCAAAGATGTATCAGGCTATGAGCGTGATAAACTGATGGATGCCAAATATGACGGTTCTGAGCTTGCCAATGACGCAGACGAAAAAATCCGTACTTTCCAAGCAGACGCAGCTCGTGAAGCAGGTGTATTCCATCACCTAATCACCTTGCCAACTTACCACACCGCAGCGCTATCAACGCATGAGCTTGCCAAAGGTTACTTCGGTGAAGAAGGTATGCTGGCGTATGTGGCAGGTGTACAGCGTAAAGAAATCCGCGGCGGCATCGCTTGCGTCAAGCACCAAGCCATGGCAGGTTCTGACATCGGTGACGATCACAAAGAGATCTTCTCAGGTGAGAATGCGCTAAAAGCAGGGGATGCAAGTAAGAACACCATGAACCAATTTGGCGGCTAAAAACCGTCGTGGGTAACGCTACTACTTCGTCAAACTCGCTCGTAGTACTACTTGTACAACTTCGCTCGTTTTCCTTGTATTAGCATTTACCCACTTGGTTTTCCTTTGTTAAAAAAGGCAATTAAAACGGTGTTTTGACTTTTGGGTTAAAGCACCGTTTTTGATTTAGTTTAAGATAATGATTTTTAAGGATAAAACTATGGCGACACAACGCATCCAAAAAGGCAGCTTTGCCATTGACAAGATTTTGTATGATTTTATCGAAAATGAGGCTTTGCCACTATCAAATGTCTCAAGCGATGAGTTTTGGGCAGGCTTTGAGGCGATTGTCAAAGATCTCACCCCAAAAAACAAAGCCCTGCTTGCTCGCCGTGATGAGCTACAAGCGCAGATTGATGAGTGGCATGAGAATAACACCTATGAACTTGAAGCGTATAAAAAATTTCTCACCGACATCGGCTATCTTGAGCCAGAGGTAGCGGATTTTGAAATCACCACCGAAAATGTCGATGACGAAATCGCCACCATCGCAGGTGCACAGCTTGTTGTGCCTGTGCGTAATGCTCGCTATGCACTAAACGCAGGCAACGCTCGCTGGGGCAGTCTGTATGATGCACTGTATGGCTTTGATGTTATCAGCGAAGAAGGCGGTGCTGACAAGGGTCGTGGCTACAACCCTGTGCGTGGGGCAAAGGTGATTGAATTTGCTAAAAATTTCCTAGATGAAACCTACCCACTAGCAACAGGCTCGCACGCGGATGCGACCGCCTATGCCATCGATGGCGGCGTGCTTGCCGTTACTTTGGTAGATGGCACGATCACCACACTCAAAACTGCCGAGCAACTGCAAGGTTATAACGGTAGCAGTGATGAGCCAGCAGAAATTATCCTAAAAAACAATGGGCTACATACTATTATCCAAATTGACAAAACCAGTCAAATCGGTCAATCGGACAAAGCAGGCGTCAAAGATGTCATCTTAGAAGCTGCCGTAACCACCATCCAGGACCTAGAAGACTCAGTGGCTGCTGTCGATGCCGAAGAAAAAGTAGAAGGCTATCGCAACTGGTTGGGTCTGATGAAGGGTGATTTGAGTGAAACTTTGGAAAAAAATGGCAAAACCATCACTCGTACGCTAAATAGCGACCGCACCTTCACCGATCTAAATGGCAATGCCAAAACCCTACACGGCCGCTCAGTGCTACTACTGCGTAATGTAGGTCACTTGATGACCAATCCTGCGATTTTGGTGGACGGTGAAGAGATTTTTGAAGGGATTATGGATGGGGTGATCACACCAATGCTATCCACCATCGACATCACTGGCAAAAATACCTTGCGTAACTCTCGCACAGGCTCGATGTATATCGTCAAGCCAAAAATGCACGGCTCCGAAGAAGTTGCCTTTGCGGTGGAGTTGTTCACACGCTCAGAAGAGCTGCTCAAGCTACCAAAAAACAGCGTCAAAATGGGCATCATGGACGAAGAAAAACGCACCAGTGCCAACCTGAAAAACTGCATCTCGGCAGCTCGTGAGCGTACCATCTTTATCAATACAGGCTTTATGGATCGCACAGGTGATGAGATTCACACCGCTATGAAGGCAGGGGCATTTGTGCGAAAAGGTGAAATCAAGGGTCAAAAATGGTTTGCTGCCTATGAAGACCGTAATGTCATCATCGGCCTAAAAGCAGGGCTCAAAGGCCGTGCTCAAATCGGCAAAGGTATGTGGCCAAAGCCTGATGAGCTGGCTGATATGTACCGCACCAAGATTGAGCACCCACAAGCAGGGGCAAGCTGTGCATGGGTACCAAGCCCATCAGGTGCGACCATCCATGCGATCCACTATCACAAGTGCAGTGTGGCTGAGCGTCAAGCAGCATTGCAATCTGCTCAAGTGCCGTCCATCGATGATTTGCTGACCATTCCACTGGCGACAGATACCAGCTGGAGCGATAGCGATAAGCAAAAAGAGCTTGAAAACAACTGCCAAGGCATTTTAGGTTATGTGGTGCGTTGGGTGGATTTGGGTGTCGGCTGCTCAAAAGTCCCTGACATCAACAATATTGGTCTCATGGAAGACCGTGCGACCTTGCGCATCTCATCTCAGCACGTCGCCAACTGGCTGGCACACGGCATCGTCACCGAAGATGAAGTCTGGGCGGTGCTAAAACGCATGGCAAAAGTCGTTGATGAGCAAAACGCGAGCGATCCTGAATATCGCCCAATGTCGGCAGACTTTGACAATAATATCGCTTTCAATGCGGCAGCTGATTTGATCTTTAAGGGCGCAACTCAGCCATCTGGCTATACCGAGCCATTGCTGCACAAAGCACGCTTGAAATTAAAAGGCTATACTGGCGATTGATCGGCTGTCTTTAAAAAGCCGTCCTTATTACAAGGGCGGCTTTTTTATGTACGGAATGGAATTTGATGGCATTTGTATGACCAATCTTTTATAATTAAAAAAACTTTGGCAAATTTTTTTATGAAATCGATTATTTATACCGCAATGTTGTCGTGCGGTCTTTTGCTTGGCGGCTGCGTCAGTACGCAGTTTGTTGTCGATCAGACGCACACTGCCCAAGGTCAATCTGAGCGCATCGAATACATTGTGCTGCATTATACTGCCGAAAATGATGAAAACTCTTTGGCGGTGCTGACCACAGGTCAGGTAAGCAGTCATTATCTGATCCCAACAGGCCATGATCGGCGCATTTATCAGCTTGTTGATGACCATAAAAAAGCCTGGCACGCTGGCGCCAGTCATTTTCAGGGCAAGACTGCTTTAAATGATATTTCAATCGGTATTGAGATCGTCAATGCTGGCGTGCATGCTACTTATCGTGGGCAGCGCGGTTATTTGCCGCATGAGGCTTATGTCGATTATGAGCCGCAACAAATTGCTAAGGTCGCTGAACTATTGACGACCTTGATTGCCAAATATGACATACCCGCGACGAATATTTTGGCGCATTCAGACATTGCGCCATCGCGTAAGATCGACCCAGGCGCCAAATTTCCGTGGGCATATCTATATCATACTCATGGCATTGGTGCTTGGTATGATGAACAGGATAAGTCATCTTACTTAGCACAGCTAAATGATGAGGTGATGGCGGATATGCCGATCAGCCAAATCAAGGCTGAGCTGCGTCGCTATGGTTATCAGATTAATGACAGTGAGGAATGGGATCGAAGCAGCCAAGATGTCGTATATGCATTTCAGCTGCATTTTCGCCCACAGCGTCCAACAGGCGTGATGGATGCTGAGACATTGGCCATTTTGCGCGCGCTGAATCATAAATATCGCTCAGCACCCCAGATGTGATGGCGAAAACTGCTTGATAAACCAAAAAAATAAGCGCCAAAAATGTGGCGCTTATTTTTTGGGTCATGGCAGATCAGTTGTCGCTGCCGTCCGTGTTTGGCGTGTCACTGACCGCCTCAGGCTTGCTGATTTTACGCACTTCGACCTTGGTTGGCTTTTTGCTCGGCTTTCTTGGTGCACGAGTTTTTGGCGTTTTGGTGGTCTTAGGTGCTTTGGCTGCCATCAGATTTAGGATGCCAACCTGTGGCTGTAGCTGACCTGCGACATTCTCAATCATGTCTTTGTAGCTACTGGCCTTGGATTTTTTCTCCGCTTTTTGTTCGGCGGTGATTTCTTTGACTTGGCTGACCTTTTGGCTTTGCTTGTCGGCAGCGACTTGGGAGCCATCATCGCTTGCCGTGGCTGCAGGCTCATCTGCTGGCTGTGAGTCACTGGCCTTGTCAGCGTCGCTTTGACCCGAAAGCAGGTCCACAGCAGCAGCTGCGATGGTTGCGACATTGTCGATGGTTTCGCTCACCACTTCGCTGACCGAGTCTGAGACTTGCTCAGCAGTTAGCTTGGCGACATCGATGGCATCATCGACCAAATGGCGCGCAGTTTCACCAAGGGTCTCTTGAGATTCCAAAAGATTGGCGTCAGCTTCGCTAGTCGGTTCGATGACGGGCTCGATGGCTTCTTTGGTGGTGGTTTCAGTCATTTCAACGACTTGAGTTGCCATCACTTCAGATGCTGCATCGACACTTTGGTCTTGTACCACTTGACTTTGCACTTGCTCGCTTTCAGTTTCGATTGACGCTACCGCAGCTTGCCCAGCAGTTTGTTTATCTGATTCGACATAGTCAGGATGCTGACCACGTGGGTCATTGGCAGCACGACGCGTGATTGGGCGTGGCGCGACAGCAGTTTTGCCTTGTGGGGCAGACGCCTGTGAGGCTGCTTGGGTAAGTTTATCAAACTCAGACTTGGCAGTAGCATCCAGCGGCGCATAGCCGAAGTTGCTAAAGTCAAACTTGCCTACTTGCGATTGCGACTTGGCAAGCGCTGCCAAAAAGTCGGCGACAAACTGACCGCTGACATCACTGCCCAGTACGCTTGCAATGAACTCACCTGCAGTACCATGAATCGGCGTTGCCGGTGCTTGTAGTGCAGCCTGCACCACTCGAGGGTCATTCACTGCTTTATTCATCGACTTGGCAAGCATTGCAATGCGAGCCTGTAATTCAGGCGCCAGTGCTGGCTTGGCAACAGGCTTGGCATCCACTACAGTCGTGCTGACGGTATCGACAGGAGCTTGTGCCTGCTTAGGTGTATCACTGACTTCTAAAGCGGTGATATCGGTAGCGACAGTGATATCAGTAGGGATCTTGTCGCGACCTTGTGCATCGATCGGCTCTGCGATATCAGCAGCTACTTGGTCGGCTTTTTCGACGTTTTCTACTCTTTCACTACGAGCCTTGGTTTTCTTAGGCTTGCTGCCATCTAGCGACAGATGTACCACTTGGGTTTCGGCATCTTCAGCTTTGGTGGCGCTGATGTGTAGCACCACTTCATCAGGATTGGCTGATTTTTGGCGTGGTGTACGCTCTGCCTTATCTGCTTTTGGCTTATCGTTGCGTTCTTTTTTGTCGGCTTTTTCGACTTTTTCGTTCTTATCGCTCTTAGCGGTCAAGGTTTCATGACGCACGATTTCGCCACGAGATTCACGGCGTGAGCCTGCTTCTCGTTTTGGGTGTTGTTCAGCGACTTTGTCTTTTTTGGTGCGACGATCGCCTTTCTCGGATTTGTCAGTTTTATCCAATTCTGGCTTTTCGATACTCTCTTTGTCTTCGCTGACTTCTTTTTTGTGTTTTGGTTTTTTGCGTTTGTCATCAGCGTGTGGGCGAGCGGCTGGCTCGTTATGCGTCGCTGATTCGATGATGGCTGAGACATTGCCTGATGTACCTAGACTGACTCCGCCGCCATTGACGATGGCTTCGATGGCAGATGCGACATCTGCTGTGCCTAGAGAACCTGCCAGTTTGGCTTGTGGTTTTGGTGCAAATAGGTTGGATAGCCATGCCACCGCTTGTGGTTCGGCCTTGGCAGGGGTCGCTTGCTCCGCTTGCGGTTTGGCGGCTTTTTTGTCGCTCTTATCGCTTTGTTTGTGCCAACGAGCGGTATCCTTGCCATCATTATCGCTTTGCCAATTGACTTCATAGCCACGATCAACAGTTTCTTTTTCTTCGGTATCGGCGATGCGTTCGTAGCTAGATGGGGCAAAGCCATCTGGATTGAAATGCAGTGTGAAATTCGGGCTTTCTAGATGTGCGTGCGGCAAGATGGTAATGCGTGCACCGCTGTCTTGCTCTAGATATACCAAGCTTTCACGCTTTTCGTTCAATAAGAATGCAGCGATGTCGGTCGGTACTTCAGCTTGGATTTCGCCCATGCGTTCTTTTAGAGCGATTTGCTCGATTTGACGCATGATCGATAGCGATAGCGAACGCAAATCACGAATCATGCCATTACCATGACAGCGTGGGCAGATGTAGCCTGTGGCTTCTTCGAGCGATGGGCGTAGGCGTTGACGGCTCATCTCCATCAGGCCAAATTTACTAATCTCAGCAAACTGCACACGAGCACGGTCATGGCGTGTCGCTTCAATCAGGCGTTTCTCCACTTCTTTTTGGTGGCGTGGGTCGTTCATGTCGATGAAGTCGATGACAATCAGGCCACCCATATCACGCAGACGCAGCTGACGAGCGATTTCATCGGCGGCTTCTAGGTTGGTGTGATAGGCGGTTTCGGCGACATCTGAGCCTTTGGTGGATTTTGATGAGTTGATATCAATCGATACCAAAGCTTCAGTTTGGTCGATGACGATCGAGCCACCTGATGGCAGACGCACTTCACGCTGATAAGCAGTTTCGATTTGGCGTTCGATACCAAAGCGAGCAAACATCGGCTCATACTCAGTGTATTTACGCAGTTTGCTCATTTGGCTTGGCATGACCGCACTGATGAAATTCGCCGCTTCGTTGTAGGCGTTTTCGCTGTCAATCCATACTTCACCGATGTCATCACGCAGATAGTCACGCACCGCACGAGTCACCACGCCAGCTTCTTGATGGACTAGGCATGGACTTGGGCGAGTTTTGTTTTGTTCTTGGATGGATTTCCAGATATCAAGCAGATGGTCAAGGTCGTTTTGTAGATCTTCAGCGCCCTTGCCAAGACCTGCTGTGCGTACGATGACGCTCATGCCTTTTGGTAGGCTTAGCCCTGCGATGATTTGTTTCATCTCTTCACGGACTTTGCCTGAGATTTGGCGACTGATGCCACCTGCTTTGGCGTTGTTTGGCATCAATACCAGATAGCGACCAGCAAGCGAGATAAAAGTCGATAACGCTGCGCCTTTGTTGCCGCGTTCTTCTTTTTCGACTTGGACGATGACTTCATCGCCTTCTTTGATCAGCTGTTTGATGTTGTCTTCACGCAGATTGCCGTGTAGATATTCGCTAGCAATCTCACGCAGTGGCAAAAAGCCTTGACGAGCAGAGCCGTATTCAACAAAAGCCGCTTCTAAGGATGGCTCAACTCGGGTGATGTGGCCTTTATAAATATTGGCCTTTTTTTGTTCACGGGTGCGATTTTCTAAGTCAAAATCGTACAGGTGACTGTCTTTGCACAGAGCAACACGAATTTCTTCGTTATGCGTGGCGTTGATTAAAATGCGTTTCATGATGTTCCTTATAAGGGCAAAAGCCCGAATCAAGCAACATCGGTATTTTTCCAAAGATTTATTAGCTGTACGAAACAATCAGCAACAGATACTTATCATCTAGGCTGATTGAACGAGCAATCATTACAAGTCGCTTGTCTGTACAAACGACACTTAGCACTGCTTGCACCAATGCTATAAAAATTCTGTAAGCTTGAGCCGACTGGGGTTTACCTTGCAAAAGCAGAGTTTGTCTTGTGCTTTTGAACCAGTGGTACTCAACAAGGCTAAAAGACGAACAATCGTCCTAGCGAAATCTTGTACGGTATCAATACCGAAGTTGCATTATCATGCTTAAAATGGCTGTAGTGCTTTTTTAAGCGATTATTAACTATTTTGGCGGTTGCAAGGGCAAATATGAGCAGCGTGGGCGTGACCGTCACACCAGTAGGGTGTAGGTATCGTTGAGACTTGGTTTTGTAAAATTATGCCAAAACCGACATCGCTCAATCGCCAATTTTTACCCAGTATCTCAATCAGTCATTATCATATCTGATTTGTGAATTTAACTATGGTAACAAAAATAGCTCAGGGATTTGCAATGGTATCGGATAAAAATTGGGTCAAATCGCAAAAATTATCCTGTATTGGTTTGCAACATGCTAAACTATACCAAATCTTTTGCCAAACGCCTACAAAAATTTGACAAAACCATGAAAAATTTACAAAAAAATCCCAAAAATCAGCCATCAAGCCATCGTTTTGGTAAAAATTTGCCAAAATCCACCCAAACCCACCCACCAAAACGTCAACAGTCCAATCCGCATCCGAAGCAATCGGCAGATGTGGCGATTAGCAATTTTAATCAAGTGAATTTTTTGACGGTGACGGACAATCAAGCAGGGCAGCGGATTGATAATTTTTTGCTCGCTCGGCTAAAAGGCTTGCCACGCTCGCATCTATATAAGCTGATTCGTGCCGATGAAGTACGCATCAATGGCAAACGCTGTAAGCCACATGATAAGCTTGATGTTGGTGATGTGGTGCGAATTGCACCGATTCGCTTATCAGTGCGTGAAGAAGTGATCATCAGTGACAGCTTTGCCAAAGGCTTGATGGCACGCATCATCCATGAAGATGATGGGCTGATTGTACTCAATAAACCATCGGGCATGGCGGTACATGGCGGTAGTGGTGAGAGTTTTGGGGTGATTGAAGCGATGCGTCAGGCGACAGGCAAAAAGTATTTGGAGCTGGTGCACCGCATCGACAAGGATACTTCAGGCTTATTGCTTATCGCAAAAAAACGCAGTACGCTCAAGCACTTACAAGAACAATTTCGCCAAAAAACCATCCATAAGCAATATCTGTGCTTGGTGACAGGCTATGTCAAAGCAGATAGTCAAATCATCGATGCACCGCTACTTCGCTATACGCTTGCCAATGGCGAACGCCGTGTCAAAGTGGCAAAAGTCGGCACAGCACACGGCGAAGAAGTCGCCAAAGCAAGCCTGACTCGGATCAAAGTCTTGGCACGATTTGAGCTAGACGGTCAGCCAGTCAGCCTTGTGCTTGCGATGCCTGCCACGGGTCGCACGCATCAGATACGCGTGCATATGGCGCATATCGGGCACGCTTTGCTTGGCGATGATAAATATCAACTGAACACATCTGCACCACAGGTCAAGCGTCTTTGCCTGCACGCATGGCAGCTGAGCCTTGCACCTATGATGGATGATGATCAAGTGTGTGATCGTCCACAGCAGTTTGTTGCACCATTACCGCAGGATTTTGGCGATCTGTTGCCCGAATTGGCATTGCAGTCGTTGGTAGGGTAATTTGCCAAGCCATTAACCAAAAATCAATAGACAAAAGTAGGCGTTTGTCCTACTATGAGCGTTATAAATGAAGTTGTTTGTCATCAAAAAACGCAACTTGCTTTGGGTGATAAACAGCGATACAATGAACAAAATTATATCCCTATAAAAATTCAGGATTTGTCATGAACCCAACTTTTCCAGATACCACCGAACGCCACCAACAAATCGCCAGTGCCATCAATGATGCGGCGGCCATTAGCCGTGATGAGCTCTTGGGGGCGATTGACTTGGGCTCGAACAGCTTTCATTTGGCGATTGCCCGCTTGGATCATGGCGAAGTACGAAAAGTGGCATCGATTTCTGAAAAAGTACAGCTGGCAGCAGGTCTTGATGAGAATAATGTCTTGAGTGAAGAAGCCATTCAGCGGGGTCTGGACTGCTTGCATCGCTTTGCTCAGCACGTCACCGAAGTGCATCCGACTCGTCTGCGTATCGTTGCGACCAATGCTTTGCGTAAAGCGGTCAATGCTCAAGAATTTATCCGCCGTGCCAATCTACTTCTGCCAAAGCCGATTGAAATCATCGCAGGTCGTGAAGAAGCTCGCTTGATTTATTTGGGTGTGTCGCACTCAAATGCCAGTACTGATACTCGCCTAGTTATCGATATTGGCGGCGGCTCGACAGAGTTTATCATCGGTCAGGGTTTTGAGCCGATTGAGATGGAAAGCTTGCAAATGGGCTGTGTGGCTTATACCAAAAAATTCTTTGCTGATGGCAGAATCACCGAAAAAGCCTTTGAACAAGCCGCTAAGCACACCCAAACCGAACTGCTTGCCATCGCTAAACGCTACAAAAAAGTCGGCTGGGATAATGCCATCGGCTCATCAGGTACCATCAAGGCAGCGCGTCTAGTGCTCGAAGAGTTGGGCTTTAGCGGTGAGAGCATCACACTAGATGGGATGGTGAAGCTTAAAAAGCATCTGATCAAGCTTGGTTCGGTGGATAAGATTGAGTTTGAAGGGGTTAAGGCACATCGCCAAGCGGTATTCCCTGCAGGTGTGGCAGAGTTGCTTGCCATCATGCAGACGCTAGAGATTGATGAGCTGGGCTATTCAGACGGTGCACTGCGTGAAGGCGTGATGTATGATATGCTAGGCAGGCTCAATTCTGAAGATGTGCGTGACCGCTCAGTGGCAGCACTGGCTGAGCGTTATTCAGTCGATGTCAAACAGGCAGGGCGTGTGATGACAAGAGCGGCTCGCTTGTTTCATGATGCCAAAGATGAGCTTGAGTTCAGCAGTGAAGATGCTGACCTATTACGCCGTGCGGCAAATCTGTTTGAGATTGGGCTGGCGGTTGGGCATAGCAATTACCAACGCCACAGCGCTTATTTGCTTGAGCATTCGGACATTGCAGGGTTTTCGCAGGTCGGTCAAGCGATGATGGCACAGCTGGTGCTACATCATCGCCGCAAGCTCAAATCTGATGCGCTTGATGTGGTCGAAAGTCTGGGTGGTCGCAAGCTTGTTTATTTGTGCTTGATTTTGCGTTTAGCAGCACAGTCTAGCCAATCTCGCACCACCAAGGCGGCAGCGATTAATCTCAACATCATCAGTGCTGACCACTGGCAAGTGCTGGTCGGTGCAGGTATGCACGAAGAGCTTATCGCTACACAGCTTGAGCAAGATGCACCGCAGTTTGCCAAATGGGGTGTGCAGCTTGATGTGGTGAGTACAGGCGAATTTGCTTGATAGTATATAGTATCTTGGTAATTTTAGCCAAAAGACAACACCAAAACCCCAAAGATGACAGTATGATGTGCTTTGGGGTTTTTGATTGTTCAGGGTTATTGTAAAAGATAGGGTAGGTCTCGAACAGCAGGAAAAATATGTACGATTCTAACCGTTTTTGCATCATCATTGGCGATATAAAAAATGGCATATTTGCCATCTATCAAGAATTTGCGATACATGGGAACATCAGCATAAATGGCAAATAGTTTGGGTTGATGTTTGAGTGTTTGGATTGTATCATCAATGATGGCGACAATTTTTTCGGCATATGCTACCGTATAATCAAGCACAATGCCTGTTAAAATAAACTCCAACTCCTGCTCATAATCTGGGTCAAATTCGATAGTGTACATTATTTGCCCAATTTTTGGCGGACACGAGTCAAAGTGTGCATATGAAAATCATCAGGCATGGGTTTTGCGTGATAATGATCGTCGCTCATGCGATCCAATGAATCAAGTAGCTTAGCATCAATCAGTGACTTATAAGTCTGTTCGGCTTGTCTTGCAAGCGTGTAGCTATTTTGCAAGCACAAATCTTGGTCTTTTTTGACGGCATAGCCCATGATTGGCTCCTGTGGTGTTTTGTTTTAGTATAGCATAAAATAGCCATCGCCATAGCATTTGATGATTATTATACCAATGATAAAGTGGCTCTGCATTGATGTGCCTTCATTAATTATCATTTTCTACGACAAACCAACCAAAAATCACAACAAAAAAGATGACGAGATACCAAAAAATGTGCTAAACTAAATCTTAGTTTACATTTGTACAATCATTATTAGAGTGGACTATGAGTAAAGTTTGGGAAAGTGTGCAATTGGCACGCCATGCAAAGCGTCCGTTGTTCCTTGATTATGTATCGGCATTATTTACCGAATTTGATGAGTTGCATGGCGATCGTGCCTTTGCAGATGACAGAGCCATCATTGGCGGCTTGGCACGATTTAACGGTCAGCCTGTGATGGTCATAGGTCAGCACCGTGGTCGCAGTACTCGTGAGCGTATTGCGCATAATTTTGGCATGGCGAACCCTGAAGGTTATCGCAAGGTGATTCGCCTTGTGCAGATGGCAGAGCGTTTTGGCTTGCCTGTATTGACCTTTATTGACACCCAAGGCGCATACCCTGGCGTGGGTGCTGAAGAGCGTGGACAAGCTGAAGCCATCGCCAAGAGTATCGCCGTATTTTCAAGTCTTGGTACGCCAG
Organism: Moraxella sp. RCAD0137; assembly: GCF_002894025.1. Lineage (NCBI taxonomy): Bacteria > Pseudomonadati > Pseudomonadota > Gammaproteobacteria > Moraxellales > Moraxellaceae > Moraxella > Moraxella sp. RCAD0137. The sequence goes on along the minus strand of NZ_LTCC01000007.1, from coordinate 13,443 downwards.
TCATCGCAACGGTCATCGGTGAAGGTGGCTCGGGCGGTGCGCTTGCCATTGGTGTGGCGGATCGTGTCAATATGCTTGAAAACAGCATTTATTCGGTGATTTCACCAGAAGGCTGTGCGTCTATCCTATGGAAGACTGCCGAAAAAGCGCCTGATGCGTCAGATGCACTGAAGCTTAACGCTGTCAATCTGCATCAGCTGGGCTTGATTGATGAAGTCATCGAAGAAGGCGTGGGTGCACACGAAGCACCAGAACCTGTGATGGCAGCACTCAAATCACTGATTACTACACAGCTTGCCGAGCTTGAAAAGCTACCAAAGGATGAGCTACTACAAAAACGCTATGAGCGCTTGATGCAGTTTAATTCTAAGGTATCTTTATAAGTCATGGCAAGATAAGTCATGGAAAGTGGTCTTTGCTATCTATCTGACAGCCAAGACAGCTATTGACTGATAAATTTGCTACAATAGGGCGAAAGTAATTTTGCCCTATTTTTTATTTTGATGCGATGCCTGACTTATGCCTGATGTACTGACCCAGACTTTATTGACCGCTTATCAAACCCATCGACACAGACTGGATGGGGTGACGCTGTATTTGGCGTGTAGCGGCGGACGGGATTCGCTGTCATTGGCATATGCGTGTCATCTGTTGTATCAAGCAGGGCAGATAGATAGACCGCCAATCCTGCTTCATGTGCATCATGGGTGGCAGTCGGCCAATGATGACTGGGCAAAGCTTGTTGAGACTTGGGCGATACAGCATGGTTTTGATTATCAGATACTGCCTGTCACACTCCCAAAAAACAGCGAAACTCATGCACGCCAAGCTCGCTATGATGCCATGCTGTCGGTGATGAATGATCATGATGTGCTGATGCTGGCCCATCATGCCCATGACCAAGCCGAAACAGTGCTGATGCGTCTGATCGATGGTGCAGGCGTGCAAGGCTTATCAGGGATGAAATCATGGCAAGCCAAATTCGGTCATGATAAGCAAGTGTGGCTGTGGCGAGCATGGCTGGAGCTATCTCGAGAGCAGATTACCGCTTTTGCTTGGCATCACAAGCTCCCCTTTGTGGATGATCTGACCAATACGGATACCGCTTATGTGCGGGGTGTGTTACGCACTCAGATTTTGCCGCTACTAAGCACCATCAATCCCAAAGCCATCGCCAATATCGCTCGCTCATCACAGCTACTGTGTGAGACAGCCGCTTGGCAAGATCAGGCGGTGGATGAGTATTTGGTGCAATTATCCCACGAGCAAAATCATCTACCGTATCAAGCAGTGATGGCGGTGCAGGCATTTGAGCGATTGCCAAACCTTGCCCAATCTGCCGTGCTGCACCACTGGCTACAAGGGGATGAGCCGCTACCACCAAGCCAACAAACGACCCAATCCGTGCTTGAGTTGATGGCACGCACGGATAATGATCATCGCAGTCAAATCATCTGGCAAGGCGCGTATCATCGCTATGTGATTTGTCGTTATGATGCATATCTGTATCGCTATCGAGATGATGTGTGGCAACTATTGACAGCAGGTGTGCAGACGGATGAGCTGCCTAATCTTCAGCACGAACACCAGCATGAATTGGGTGAATTGGCATTGGTGGCAGATGGGCGGGTGCAAATTATACTAAAGTGCCAACAAGCCATCACCCATGCCCAAAAAGTAGAGAAAACCACACCCATCATCATTGGCAAACACAGCTATAAAGCCAAAAAACTTGCCCAACAGCTTCGCCTACCGCCATGGCTGCGGGGGCATCTGTGGCAGGTGGTCGTTGCTGATGGTGGACATTGGCTCATCGCACCGATGATGGTGTGGCGACTGCCTGATGGCGAGCGCGTGGCTTTGGATAATTTTGCACCAATAGGGCGAATGGTGTACAATGGGTGAAGTTTTACTTTGATAAATTTGACAAAAAGGTGTGTTATGACGACAGTTGTTGATTTTGATGTATTAAATGGCAAAACCATCGCTTTTATCGGCGGTGGCAATATGGCAGGGGCGATTATTGACGGTCTGTTAAAGGCAAAAGCCGAGCACGGATTGGATCTGACCTTGTCAGTATCTGATACCGATACCGATAAGCAGGCACAGTTTATCGCCAAAGGCGTCACGGCAGTCAGCCCAGAGCACGCTGAGCAGATCATCACACCAGCTGATGTGGTTGTCTTGGCAGTCAAGCCACAAGTGATGGGCGTGGTCGGTGCGTCGATTGCACCGTATTTGTCATCACAGCTTGTGCTATCGATTGCGGCAGGTTTATCGGTGGCAACCTTATCGCAGATGCTGGGCGGTCATAGCAATATCGTCCGCTGTATGCCAAATCTACCTGCTAGCGTGGGCTTTGGTGCGTCAGGTCTTTTTGCTGATGGTGTCAGCCAGACAGCTTGCCAAATGGCCGAAAAAGTCATGCAAGCATCGGGCATCACTGCATGGGTCAAAGACGAAAACCTATTGCACGCCGTGACAGCAGTGGCAGGCTCAGCACCCGCGTATTTCTTTTATGTGCTAGAAAATATGATTGCAAAGGCGATCGAGATGGGTCTATCGCCTGACGATGCCCACGCCTTGGCAGTACAGAGTGTGCGTGGTGCTGGCGCATTGGCAGTCAATCAAGACCCTGCCACATTGCGAGAGCAAGTCACTTCAAAAGGCGGTACGACCGCGGCGGCACTAGACAGCCTGTATGCCGATGATGTCGGTCAGGCATTTGCCCGTGCGATGCAGGCGTGCAGTGATCGCAGTGTCGAACTTGGTGCGACTGTGAGCCAAGGCTAAGGGATTGTTTATGAACTCTGTGCCTTTTGTGCTGACCAATATGGTCATCAACTTTGCACTGATGCTGCTGTTTGTGCGTTTTATGATTCAGTTAGCCGATGTCGATAGCAGCTCACCATTTGCTCGCGCCACTTATCGCTTGACAGGGGTTGTCGATGTCTTTACGCGCATTTTTCCTGCAGTCGGCAAAGGGCGCATCAGTACTGCCGCGGTTGTCTTGATGCTGCTTTTGTATCTGATCAACCTTGCTGCCAATAATGTGATTTTGGGTCGATCGATGACTGCTGTGGAGTTGTTTTTTGCAGGGTCGTTAAGCGGCATCATGAAATTTTTGCAGCTTTTGCGCTACACCATGATCGCATCAGCCATCAGCAGTCTGTTGGTGATGTTTTTGAACATCAATAATAACTTTATGATGGTACTGATGCAATTATCCGAGCCGATCGTCGCGCCGTTTCGTCGTTTTGTGCCGAATATTGGCATGATAGATTTGTCGTTTTTGGTGGCGCTGTTTGCTTTATTACTTGCTGAGAATTTTATTCGCATCATCGCCATGAATATTTGGATGGGCTAATACGACACCCAAAAAAAATCAGCGCCATATCACGGGTGCTGATTTTTTTGGTGATTTATCAAAGATGATAAAAGCGATTCGGCATCATCTGCGCTGCATCATGATCGGGATGTGGCACATCGGCATGGATGAGCGACTGATGCACCCAGTCGTCCGCATGAACGATGGCATCCACCAAATCATCACCCATCGCCAGTCTCCCAGCAATGTGGCTGGCCAGTGTACAGCCTGAGCCGTGGTACTCACCCTCTAGGCGTGGCACGATACTGGTGTGCTCTATACGCCCATCCATGTACAAAAACTGCTCAATATCCCCCATCTCAAAGTCATGCGATGTCTTGACAAGCACGGCATTGACGCCCTGATCATTTAAGTATTTGGCCGCATCATGCAGATTGTCACGACCGCTTAGGGCGCGCAGTTCGTGCGTATTTGGCGTGATGAGTGTGGCGTGAGGCAGTAGCTTGCCAAAGGCTTGCACCAATGTCGCAGGATCGCCTAGACTGCCACCAGAGTTGGCGACCAGGACAGGGTCGAGCACATACGGCGTACCGTGTGGTATCTGGTGTGTGTCAAAAAGCCTTGCGATGGCATCAATGTTTTCAACTGTGCCGAGCATGCCTGACTTGATGGCTTGTACGGGCAGGTCGTCGAGCACAGCGACGGCTTGAGCGGTAAGAAGGTCGGCAGAAACTGGCTCAAAGCCAAATACCTGCTGCGAGCTTTGTACCGTGATGGCAGTGCAAGCGATGGCAGCGTGTGCACCAGCACCGCCGATGGCTTCGATGTCAGCTTGTAGGCCTGCACCGCCTGATGGATCTAGCCCCGAAAAACATAATACGGTTGGTCGCATAATTCTCCTTAGCGATATTATCCTATCGTTGGCTTATGATAACAAACTTATGATAGCAGATATCTGTACAAAAATTCAGCACTTTTTATCCTCCAACCATCCAAATTGTCTGCCAAACCGATAAAGGCACAAGGTAAATTACCAATTTTGCAAAAATTTTATAAAAAAGATGCGAAAAACACTTGCAAAGTATCAAATTTTTGCTATAATTGACGCCCACAACGACAAGCGAAATCATCGATGATGATGGATGATAAGTCTAGCAACTTATCAAAGCAAGCGTTCGGTGAAGTGGGTGAGTGGCTGAAACCAGTTCCCTGCTAAGGAACCATACCTAATTACGGGTATCGAGGGTTCGAATCCCTCCTTCACCGCCATTTATTTTCTCAAGTTTTGATCGATGTTAAAACCGAAAATAAATTAAAAAAAGTGCTTGACATACAAAATAAACACTGTATAATAGCCGCCACAACGAACGATGTTGAGAAACAAAGTAAGTTGAATCCGCACCCGTAGCTCAGTTGGATAGAGCACTTGGCTACGAACTAAGGGGTCGGGAGTTCGAATCTCTCCGGGTGCGCCATATTACGAAAATCACCGAAGTCATTGATTTCGGTGATTTTTTTTGCGTTTTATCATAGGCATTGGGCAGGCATTGGGACAAGCATTGTGCAAGTCATTTGCATTGCAGGCTTCGATTGCTAATTCCCCCAACGCCTTGCTTTTATGCTACAATAATCCCATCTTTTTCATTGTGATTGCATCTATGTCAAAACACACCAATACCCAAGCCGTACAAACGCCCACCACCGAAACGCCTACCATCGCCAAGCCATTGGTGCGACTATCTGCCATCGTCTATGATGGTATGCTGATTTTGGCGATGTTGTTTTTGGTGGGGGCGGTGCTGGCAGTCGTCGGTACGCTGCTATTTTTGGATGTGGGGACGACCTCTCAGGATGCCAAAGCGTTGCCTTTGTGGTATCAAAACGGCGTGATGACACCTGCGTTTGTGCTGACTTTGGTGGGGTTTTATGGGATTTTTTGGCGTAAGTCGGGGCAGACCTTGGGTATGCAGACTTGGCGACTAAAGACTGTGGATGCCAATGGGCAGCTGCTTAGCTGGGGGCAGAGCTTTAAGCGGATCATCAGTGCTTGCCTTGTGCCTGCGATATGTGCTGTGGTCGGTGCGTTTATCCATGGGTCGAAGCTTGCGATTTTGTTGGCGGCGTTTTTGGGCTTTTTGTTCAATTTTTTGTTTTGTGTGTTTAACACTCGGGGGCTTGCGGTGCATGATATGCTGTCAAACACCATCACACTCAAAGTGCCAAAAATCGCCCACGAAACCCTATGGCAAAGCCTAAAACGCCGTCAATCAAAAAGCTAGATATGCCAAAGCCGTTGTTATCAACGGCTTTTTTGTGGGTGGCGTATTTAGAGATTTGATAAATAATGCATCATATGAACTTCATGGTCTTACCAAATCACGGGCAGTTCATACAAGGCACAATGACTGTCGGCACTAATAAAACCTAAATTATTTGCCATCGCACAGCTAATGAGCATACGGTCAAATGGGTCTTTGTGATGAAATGGCAAGTGTTGTAGTATTTGAACATCGTGCCAACTTTGGCTGATTGGGCGAATGTCATTATGGGCGAGTTGCTGTTGATATAGCATTTGCCAATTTTCAACCAGTGTTAGCTTACCAATACTGATTTTGATGGCGATTTCACACAGTGATAATGGACTGTAATAGATGCGATTGTCAGAATTTTCAATGATGGCTTTGGCGGGTTTGCTCAGTTTTTCCGGTTTGGCAAGCAACCAAAGCAAGGTGTGCGTGTCTAGCAAATAACCTTGCATTACATATAATCCTTAAACTCATCCAAAGGTGCATCAAAATCATCCGCCATATAAAGCACTGAGCCTGCGGCACCGCCGAGCTGTCTTTGTTTGGGTGTATTGATCAGCTCATTGATGTAGGCAGCAAGATAGCTTTCAACACTCAGACCGGCGTCTTGTGCTTTGGCGATGATGGCTTGTTCGGTGCTTGGGGGTAAATCCAGTGTGATCATGTGATAACTCCAGTGCGTCGTGATGGGTGGTGAAATGGGCTGTGCGGTGTTGGCAGCGATGTATAATCACTCATCACTACCAACATCATGTTCACCCTATAAAATTCATTATCCCAAACCGTGCCAAATTGTCAAGTCAGATGGGGATAGCACCCATCTAAATCACCTTTGAAAAGCGTCCTGCGTGTTTTTGGCTTAGATATTCATCAAACACCATCGCCACATTACGCCCAAGAATGCGCCCCTTTGGTAAAATAGTGATGCCATCTTGATCAATCTGCACCAATCCATCGGCTGCCATGTCGTGTAGCGTGGCAATCTCATCGGCAAATACTTGGGTAGGCTCAATACCAAACCGCTCACGCAAATAGCCAAAATTCATATAATCATGGCAGAGTAGATTCATGATGACATGACGACGCAGCTCGTCTTTGGCATCGCTTTGGATATGCTTCACGGCAGGCAGCTTATCATCACGGATGGCGGTTTGATAGTCTGCCAGTGCGGTGGAATTTTGGGTGATGTGCGCACCGATTTGACTGATGGCGCTGACGCCAAAGCCGATCAAATCGCACTCGCCCAAGATGGCATAACCCTGAAAATTACGGTGCAGTTCGCCTGCTCGCTGCGCTTGTGCCATCGTATCGGTCGGCTTGGCAAAGTGATCGATGCCGATGTACTGATAGCCAGCTTCTGATAGAGCGGCGATGATATTGCCAAACATAGCAAGCTTATCGCTCGGGCTTGGCAGATCTTCATCACGGATGCGTCGTTGAGCGACGAAGCGATCAGGCAGATGCGCATAGTTGAACACCGACAGCCGATCGGGGGATAGCTTGATGATCTCACGGATCGTGGCATTCATACTCTCGATGCTCTGATGGGGTAGGCCATAGATCAGATCGATATTGGTTGATTGATAGCCTAGGCGGGTCGCTTCGCTCATCACATGGGTGATGAGATCTAGACTTTGGACGCGATTGACAGCGATTTGGACTGTCTTATCCAGATCCTGCACGCCAAAGCTTAGGCGGTTGAAGCCCAGATTGCGTAGTATCTGTAAGGTGTTTGGGCGTAATTCACGGGGATCGACTTCGATCGAATAATCACCATCGGGTGCAAAGTCAAATTCTGCGTGCAAAAATTCCCACAGGCTGGCCAGCTCATCATCGCTCAAAAATGTCGGCGTACCACCGCCCAGATGTAGCTGTTTGACACGACTGCCTGATGGCAGCAGGGATTTCTTATGGCGAATTTCTTTGAATAGATAGGTCAGATAATCGCCAGCATCACTGTTCTTTTTGGTGATGATTTTGTTGCAGCCGCAGTAGTAGCACAGATGATGACAAAATGGAATATGAATGTACAAAGACAGCGGCACAGTAGCATCACGATTTTTGAGAATATCAGCTTCCATGCCATCTGCCATCGGGGCAAATTCCAGTGCGGTCGGATAGGAAGTATAGCGTGGGCCTTGGCGGTTATATTTTTGAATCAAGGCTTCATCGAACTCAATACCGTCAAAATGCTTGGCGGTGCGGTTGGCGTAGGGATGATCGACTGACATGGCATGCTCGGGTTTTTTGGTGAGTGGATGGCCGTATTATACCAAATCAGGCGGCAAATTCTAACCGATATCCACAAAAATCTTCGGGAATTAAAAAACGGACTCATCATCGATCAGTCCGTCTTCTTGGTCGTCACAGATTAAGCCATCACGCTCACCATCAGCCAAGCGCTGTAGCCAATAAAGCAGCTGATCAAAAGCGCACCAGAAAGGCGACCGATCTGTCCATCGCGCTTTAATGCCAGCGCACACATGATAAATAGCAGCAGGGTGATGGCACACATCACCACCGTATCACGGCTTAGCACCTCTGGCGCGACATCCATCGGCATGATCAGACCTGCCACACCGACGACACCTAGGGTATTAAAGAGGTTTGAGCCTAGTACATTGCCCAGTGCCATCTCAAATTCACCGCGACGGGCAGCGATCACAGAGGAGACCAGCTCAGGCAAGCTGGTGCCGATGGCAACGATCGTGAGGCCGATGATCAGATCTGACAGCCCCCATAAGGTCGCCAGCTCCACCGCGCCCCAGACGATCAGGCGTGAGCTGAGCACCAGTACCACGAGACCTACGATGAGCTTGAACAGGGATTTGGGTGTGCTGACGGCATTCGGATCAGGCAGCTCATCTTCTGCCAGCTCATAGGCATGCTCATCACTGGCCAAGATCGCACTCTCGGCAGCGGCTTTGGCATGGCGCTTGGCGTAGATGACTTGCACGCAGATATTGGCTGCCATCACTGCCACTAAGATGCCAGCATCGATGCGGCTGATGTGGCCATCGAGCATGACGACGACGGCGACGATGGTGGCGCTGATCAGCCAGACGAAGTCAGTTTTTAGGACTTGTTTTTGGATAACGATGGGTGCGATGAGTGCGGTGACGCCCAGCACCAGCATGATGTTGACGATGTTTGAGCCAAAGGCATTACCGAGCGCAAGCCCTGGGCTGCCAGCCAGTGCCGACAGCGATGAGACCACGATCTCTGGCGCTGAAGTGCCGACACCGATGATCAGTGCGCCGATCAGCATTTTTGGCATGTGGTACTTGGTGGCGATGGCGACGGCACCATCGATGAACATATCGGCACTGTAGATGAGGATGATCAGTCCGATGACGACAGCAAGTATGGGAAGTAGCATAATAAATACTCGGTAAATAAAGCCAGCTGGCTTAGGCTGGCAGCTTAAAGCCATTAATGTGATTGCGCGCGCGCTCGATGTCACCACTCATCAGCTCAGGCAGTGCGTCGATGGCGCAGTCGATGGCAGCATCGATGCTGATGCGCTCATCAAGGGTCGGCTTGGCAAGGACAAAGCCGCTGACCTGTGAAGAATGTGCAGGGCGACCGATGCCGATGCGCAGACGGTGAAACTCAGCACCGATGTGCGGCACGATGTCTTTTAGGCCGTTATGTCCGCCATGTCCACCGCCTGTCTTTAGGCGAATGGCACCAGCTGGAATGTCCAGCTCATCATGCGCAATTAAGATCGCATCAGCAGGCACGCCATAAAACTTCGCCATCGGCGCGACCGCTTGTCCTGAGCGATTCATAAAAGTCTCAGGCAAAAGCAGGCGCACATCAGTGCCATGTATCGTACCGCGACCGACTTGGCCGTGAAATTTCTTATCATAACTCAAAGTGATGCCAAACGCCTCTGCCAGTCGTTCAACGAACCAAAACCCAGCATTATGCCGCGTGTGCTGATATTGGGCGCCAGGATTGCCCAGTCCTACGATGAATTGAATGCTCATAAAATGATCGCCATGATGCTGCTGCTGCCAATGCAGCCATAAGGTCCAAAAATTTTATCAAACTGACAAACAAAAAACCAGTAAAGCGCTTACTGGTTTTTTGGGTAGCTTGGAAGATTACTCTTCGCTGGCTGCTTCTTCAGCTTCTTCTTCTTCGGCAGGCTCGGTCACTGCAGGTGCTTGCATAGTGACGATGGTGCGATTTAGGTCAGCTTCGTCGTGCGTCACTAGAGTCAGTTCAGCAGGCAGCTTCACATCAGATAGGTGGATAGATTCACCGATCGCAAGCTTCGCCACATCGATCTCGATGGCTTCTGGCAAGTTGCGTGGTAGGCAGCTAACTTCGATGTCATTGACCAAAGTGGTTAGGATGCCGCCAGCTTTTTTGCCGACTGAAGTTTCTTCATTGATCACATGTACTGGCACATGGAAATTCATGGCTTGGCCACGAACGATGCGCTGGAAATCCACATGCAGTGGGAAGCCTTTGGCTGGATGGCGCTGTAGGGCTTTGATAATGACTTCTTGGTCATTGCCATCTAGGCTGATGGTGATGACGCTAGAGAAGAATGCTTCGTTTGATAGTGCTTTTACCAGTTCGTTATTCTTTACGCAGATAGAAACTGGCTCATCGTTACCACCATAGATGATGGCTGGGATAAGGTTTTCTTTGCGCAGGCGGCGGCTCGCACCTTTGCCCTGCTGCTCATCGGCGCGCACAACGCCGTTTAGGGTAAATTGGCTCATGATAGATCCTTAAATGATAAAATGAAGCAGACTTGCGACCAGTCTGCAAAAAGCCCACGCCTAGATACAGATCATCGGCTTTGGGTGATTTGTCTGGGCTATGATTGACAAGCCATAGACAAATTAGCGCAATATTATACCGAATAATTCACCCTTTGACAAAGCATTTTTCAATGATGATGGATAAATTTGCCCCCATTTAGGCGCTTATCAATGCGCTGATGGCTGTCTATGACTGCTTAAAAGGTGGTAAATATCCCAAAAATCAGCAAACGACCGCTTTAAAAAATCAGCAAACGACCGCTTTAATTTATATAAAATCATCCGATAAATCAAAGATTTAAATATGATTATACAAATTATATTACCCAAATACCAAAGATTTGTTCTTTTTATGTTATAATACGCGCGTCACACCTGCTTGGGCGGCTTGGCTATGTTAGGCAGCGGATTGGTTGGCTGATCTGCCAAGCTGTCGGGTGGGTAATTTTATGCGTTAAGGCTGGTTTGGCTCATTGATGGGTGCGTATCTGACATGCACGAGGCCAGATCAGTGCTTTGGTGGGCAGCCTCAATGCCTGCTATATAAGGAGTTTTACCATGCAAACTGTGGAAACAGGCGTATGGATTTCGCTGGCGATTTATTTTATTTTGATGATTGCCATCGGCGTTTATGCCTATTTTAAACAAAAAAACGATGTCGAAGGCTACATGTTGGGCGGCCGTAACCTAGGGCCTGCGGTGACAGCACTGTCGGCAGGGGCATCTGATATGTCAGGCTGGCTACTGCTTGGCTTGCCTGGTTATATGTACGCATCAGGTGTGGTGAGTATTTGGATTGCGCTGGGTTTGACGATTGGCGCATTTGCTAACTATCTACTGGTCGCGCCTCGCTTGCGTGTCTATACTGAGGTGGCGGATAACGCCATCACCTTGCCTGACTACTTCGCCAACCGTTTTCATGATAAATCGCATCTGCTGCGCATCATGTCAGCGCTCGTGGTGATCTTATTCTTTACCGTCTATACCGCAGCCAGTCTGGTGGCAGGTGGTAAGCTGTTCGAAAGCTCGCTGGGTCTGTCCTACAGCCTAGGTCTGTGGGTGACTGCAGGCGTAGTCGTGGCTTATACGCTATTTGGTGGCTTTTTGGCGGTGTCATTGACCGACTTCGTCCAAGGCGTGATCATGCTGATCGCGATGCTGCTGGTGCCTATTGTGGCATTTAGCGAGATTGGCAGCGTCTCAGAGGGTATGGCGATCGCCCAGCAGGCGAATCCTGAGGTCTTTAACTGGATGAATGGCGTTACCGTGATGGGCATCATCTCACTGATGGCATGGGGCTTTGGTTATTTTGGTCAGCCGCATATCATCGTGCGCTTCATGGCGATTCGCTCGGTCAAAGATGTGCCGATCGCCACTGCCATCGGTATGGGTTGGATGATTCTAAGCTTGATCGGTGCTTTGATGGTGGGCTTGGCAGGCATCGCTTATATCGCTCGTACTGGCACACCGCTGAATGACCCTGAGACCATCTTCCTCGTGTTCTCACAAGTGCTGTTCCATCCGCTGATCTCAGGTTTCTTATTAGCAGCGATCTTGGCGGCGATCATGAGTACCATCTCAAGCCAGCTGCTCGTGGTATCGAGCTCACTGACCCGTGATGTGTATAAGCTATTCCTTGATCGCGAGGCATCTGAGGCGCGCCAAGTCCTCGTCGGCCGTATCTCGGTGGTGGTCGTGGCATTGGTCGCGATCATGCTAGCAGGTGATAGTAACAGCTCGGTGCTACAGCTGGTATCACACGCTTGGGCAGGCTTTGGTGCAGCATTTGGCCCATTGGTCATCCTAAGTCTGATGTGGAAGCGCATGAACCGTAACGGCGCCTTGGCAGGTATGATCGTCGGTGCCTTGACCGTGATCATCTGGGTATATGGCGGCTTCGAGATCGGTGGTCAGCCTGCGAACGACGCGATCTACTCGATCCTACCAGGCTTCGCGCTAAGCTTCATCACCACCATCGTGGTCAGCCTGATGACAGCACCACCACCTCAGTACATCGTCGAGAAATTCGAAGAAATGGAACGCGGTCTGCGCTGATCCTTTGCTTAATATTAAGAGCATCACCTGACGCGCTGTTGGGTGGTGCTTTTTTTATGGATTAATAAATGATCTTAGCCAAGATATATGCTATAATGATAGTAAGCACATCAGCCATCGATCCTGCCTGTCAGATGTGGCGATGACTGATTAGAATGATTAAAAATTAACCAAATCAACCTCATATTACAAAGTCTATACAATTCAGTGCTATTTTTGCTACAGAATTGATCGATGTTAAGGGTATAATACACCCAAAATTCCGATGGTCGCGTATAGTCATGTATCAGACCATCTCCCCCCTCCTCATTTTTTTTATACTCATAGAGTCACTTTGGCCTCCTGGCGAGCGATTCTGGTTAACAACCCCATTCATCTGCCGAACATGATGAATACACTTGAGTGGTAGTTTTATTATGAACCATATTTACAAAGTAATCTTTAATAAAGCCACTGGCGCCTTTATGGCAGTGGCAGAATATGCCCGCGCTCAAGGCAAAGGCAGCAGCGCCACCGTCGGTACGACTGAGCAGGCAGACACAGGCAGTGTCTCTAAGCTGATCCGCTTTACCCTTGTGATGTCCGGCATGATCTTGTCAGCCCAAGCAATCGCAGCCACTGGCACCGAGTACCAAGCAGGTACTGATAATATTTGTTATTTCGATACTGCAACCAATAGCGTCATCTGTGGCACTGCGACCACCCAAGCAACCGGTCAAAGTGCTGTGTCTGTTGGTATTGGCGCTGAAGCTCGTAATAATAATGACATCGCCATCGGTAACCAAGCGGGTTTGGGTCGTGGTGATAAGGGTAGCGACTTTACCGCAAATACGACATTTGCCGCAGGGACGGTTTATCCTTCGTTGCCGTAAAACCACCGACTTCAGGCGGTGGATATAAGGCAACTCCGCAATCATGTTTACGCATGGACGTTGTTTAGCGTGGTGTATTCTGCTGTTCAATGTACTGGCGG
>NZ_LTCC01000006.1:0-76565 GCF_002894025.1 Moraxella sp. RCAD0137 | reverse complement strand
TTTTAGAAGGAGTTGTAATTTTTCAAAAAAGATTGAAAACCATTTTAAAGCTTTCGACTTAACCTTTTTTTACATCAATAATGGCTTCATTTAATGTCAGCATACTTTTTGAAACACCACCGAAAATTTATCCAAAATCCTTTTTGGTGCACAATTTTATGTTATACTAAAACCAACTTGACGGAGTGCCATCGTCTGATGGCTGAGAGCGTAAGCAATCCGTTGAACCTGATACAGTTCGTACTGTCGTAGGAATCAAGTTATTTGTTGCAAAATGGCATTTCCCAATCTAAATGGATTTGGTGATGGCTTAATTTTCCTTCAATGGCTTGATTTGTTTTAGCCAAAAAAAGGAACATCAAATGAGCCAAACAAATCTGTCCCAACTGACCAATCCAACCACTCAAGATACAACCGCAGTCGCAGGCTGTGAACAAGATGCCAAAGATTTAACTCGCATTTTGCCTGCATCGAAAAAAGTCTATGTACAAGGCTCTCGCATCGATATTCAAGTCCCATTTCGTGAAATTAGCCTAACCGATACGCCAACGGGTTTAGGCGGGCAGCCCAATCCATCGATTTTAGTATATGATACTTCGGGCGTTTATACTGACCCAAATGTCAGCATTGACCTAAACAAAGGCTTACCAAGCGTGCGTGATGCATGGATTAGCGAGCGGGGTGATACTGAACAATTAAGCGGATTAAGCTCGGAGTTTGGACGTCAGCGTCTCAACGACATTCGTACCCAAAATATCCGTTTTGCCCACATCACTAACCCAAGACGAGCCAAAGCAGGTCGCAATGTTACGCAAATGCACTACGCTCGAGCCGGCATCATCACCCCTGAAATGGAATATATCGCCATTCGTGAAAATCAGCGGCAGCAAGCGGGCGTGGATACTAGACAGCACCCAGGACAAAATTTTGGTGCAAAAAATTTAACCGAAATTACCCCTGAATTTGTCCGCTCTGAGGTGGCAGCAGGACGCGCGATTATTCCTGCCAATATCAATCACCCAGAATGCGAACCAATGATTATTGGACGTAATTTCTTGGTCAAAATCAATGCCAATATTGGAAATTCTGCACTAGGCTCAAGCATTGACGAAGAAGTCGCCAAAATGACGTGGGCGACCCGTTGGGGAGCCGATACAATTATGGATTTATCGACAGGGAAAAATATTCATGAAACTCGAGAATGGATTATTCGCAACTCTCCTGTACCGATTGGCACCGTACCGATTTATCAAGCCCTTGAAAAAGTCGATGGCATCGCTGAGAATCTGACTTGGGAAATTTTTAAAGATACCTTGATTGAACAAGCCGAGCAAGGTGTTGATTATTTTACCATTCATGCAGGCGTATTACTGCGTTATGTACCGATGACGGCAAATCGTTTAACTGGCATTGTCAGCCGTGGCGGCTCAATTATGGCGCAGTGGTGTTTGGCGCATCACAAGGAAAATTTCCTTTACACCCATTTTGATGAAATTTGCGAAATCATGAAAGCCTATGATGTTTCACTTAGTTTAGGCGATGGACTTCGTCCGGGTTGTATTCAAGATGCCAATGATGAAGCTCAATTTAGCGAATTAAAAACTTTAGGGGAACTTACGCACCGTGCATGGCAACATGATGTGCAAGTGATGATTGAAGGCCCGGGGCATGTGCCAATGCACATGATTAAAGAAAATATGGATTTACAGCTTGAAGTATGTAGCGAAGCACCTTTCTATACGCTTGGGCCTTTAACCACTGATATTGCCCCCGGTTATGACCACATCACATCTGCGATTGGAGCAGCCATGATTGGTTGGTATGGCACAGCGATGCTATGTTATGTAACACCAAAAGAGCATTTAGGTTTACCAAATAAAAAAGATGTGAAAGATGGGATTATTACCTATAAAATTTCGGCTCATGCGGCTGACCTTGCCAAAGGACACCCTGGTGCGGCAGTGCGTGATAATGCCTTATCTAAAGCTCGGTTTGAGTTCCGTTGGGAAGACCAATTTAATTTAAGCCTTGACCCAGACACTGCTCGTAGTATGCATGATGAAACCATGCCAAAGCAGGCCCATAAATCTGCACATTTTTGCTCAATGTGTGGCCCTAAATTCTGTTCGATGAAAATTACGCAAAATATCCGTGATTATGCTAAGGGCGCTGATGGCTCTGCTAAATCCGCTGAAGGCTATTACCAAAACACTGAAGGCTCTGCCAAAGACTTAGACATTGAACAAGGTATGGCACAAATGAAAGAAAAATATCACATCGAGGGCAGTAAACTGTATCATGAAGTCTAAAGCTACATGACACCAAGCCAAATCAGATAAAGTAGGGCATAACGAGTGGTTTTGGCAATACTCACAAGCAGTAAAAATCGCCAAAACCGCTCACGCATCACCCCTGCAATCAGTGTCAATGGGTCGCCGATGATAGGCAGCCAACTAAGTAATAGCGAGTACACGCCATAGCGATGATAGTGGCGTTCAGCTTTGGTGATTTGCTCAGGTTTAAATGGGAAATAGCGATGCTGGGCAAAACGATGGACATTTAACCCAAGCCAAAAATTCACACACGACCCCAACACATTGCCGACGCTTGCCACAATAATCAACGCCCACGCAGGGTGACTACCGAGTAAATAGAGCAGTAGCGCTTCAGACTGTGCAGGCAGTAGTGTGGCTGCCAAAAATGCTGCTAAGAATAGGTTAAGATACGCCATTGGCTCATCGTGTGAGAAGAATACACCAATTATAACATTATCACAGCGCTGTTTTTGTTATAATAATCCGTTTATAAAAAAACAGCGTGAAACCATGTCCTTATTTTCTTATTTTGAAAAGCGTCTCGATGCTTTCCCAGATATTACCTTGCCTAAGACCACAGGCTCATTGGCATCGTTCATCTATGCCTGTACGACGGGCTTTCGTGGCTGGTTGGTGTTGTTTACCTTATTGACAGCACTGTCGGGACTGTATTGGGCGTTTGTCTATGCATGGGTGGGGCAGATCATCGACTGGATGAGTGTGTATAGCCCAAGCCAGTTGTGGGCGGACAAAAAAACCGCACTGATCACCATGATCGCCATCAGTGTCTTTGTGCCTGTGGTGATGCTGTTTGAGACGACGGTGCATCATCAGGTACTACAAGGCGTGGCGCCAATGCGACTGCGATGGATATTTCATCAGCACATGCTTGGCCAGTCGATGCAGTTTTATCAAGAAGAATTTTCAGGGCGAGTCTCTGCCAAGGTGATGCAGACGGCACTGGCGGTGCGTGATGTGGTGATGACGCTGATCGGCGTGTTTGTGTTTATCATCACTTTTTTGGTGGGCTCGGGGGCGGTGCTGGTGAGCCTGCATCCGTTATTGGCGATCCCGTTTGTGCTATGGGTGCTGATGGTGAGCGGACTACTGATTTTTTTGTTGCCCAGACTTCAGCATACCGCTCGAGTACAGGCTGATGCTCGTGCGATGATGACGGGGCGAATCACCGATGCCTATGCCAATATCGGTACGGTCAAGCTGTTTAGCCATGCGCGTCGTGAGTCGGCCTATGCCAAAGAAGCAATGACGCACTTTTTGGGTACGGTGCATCAGCAGATGCGCTTGGTGAGTGTGCTTGAGATCTTGGTGTCGAGCATTGCTTTGGTGACGGTGACAGGCTCGGTGGCGATGGGTGTGTATCTATGGATGCAGGGCTTGGTTGGTGCTGGTGCGGTGGCGGTCGCAGGGGCTTTGGCGATTCGCTTGCAGGGCTTGACGCATTGGGTGCTGTGGGAGACGGCATCTTTATTTGAAAATCTCGGCACAGTCCAAGATGGCATGAAGACTTTGACCACACCGCATGCCGTCGTGGATCGATCTGATGCCAAGGTGTTTCATGTGAAACAGGGGGATATTCATTTTGAGTCGGTGTCATTTGATTATGGCAAAGCCAATACCGAGCTATTAAAAGACTTTGAGCTGCACATCCAAGCAGGCGAAAAAGTGGGCTTGGTCGGCCGCTCGGGTGCAGGCAAATCGACACTGGTGAATCTGCTATTAAGATTTTATGACATCAAAAGCGGTCGCATCACCATCGATGATCAAGACATTAGCCAGATGACCCAAGAATCCCTGCGCCAGCATATCGGCATGGTCACCCAAGACACAAGCCTACTGCATCGCACGGTGCGAGAGAATATTGCCTACGGCAAGCCAGATGCCACAGATGACGAGATCATCAAGGCGGCCAAAGCGGCGCACGCGTGGGAATTTATCCAAAATCTACAAGACAAGCACGGCAATACAGGCCTTGACACCCAAGTCGGTGAACGCGGTGTCAAGCTGTCAGGCGGTCAGCGTCAGCGCATCGCCATCGCTCGTGTGATGCTCAAAAATGCACCGATTTTGTTACTTGATGAAGCGACCAGTGCGCTTGACAGTGAGGTCGAACACGCCATCACCCAAAGCCTAGATGAGATGATGGCAGGCAAGACAGTGATCGCCATCGCCCACAGACTTTCGACGATCGCATCGATGGACCGACTGGTGGTGATGGATGGTGGGCAGATCGTTGAGATGGGCAGTCATGATGAGCTGATCGCCAAAGGTGGGGTGTACGCATCCTTATGGGCGCGCCAAAGTGGGGGATTTTTGGGTGAATAGTCAGTCTTATATAATTTATTAAAATCAAATGCTTATAAATTTTTTTGTAAATTTTACATTTTGGTGATGTCGCTTAAGGTTCGCTTAAGGTTGTTATGGTTTAATATGTCTTAAGCGGCAATCATTGCCCAATAGTCAAATCCACTTTTTATTTATGGAGTACTAAGATGAAAGTTCAAACACTACAAAAAATCGCCATCACCTCGGCAGCAGCAGTTGTATTGAGTGCTTGTGCAGCCAATGCCACCACCGCAACGCCTGCACCTGTCTCTGGTACAAAAGCTGTCTCTGGCGTCAACGGCAGCAGCACCGTGGCACAAGCCAAGACTTTGCGTGATGATGCGAAAGTCAGCCTAACTGGCAAGCTGGTACGCTTTGTTGGTAATGAAAAATTTGAGCTACAAGATCGCACTGGCACCATCATCGTTGAGATTGATGACGATTATTACCACAACCCACAAGAGCTGGTCGGTAAAACTGTCACTGTACATGGCGAGGTCGATCGTGACAGCCGTAAGCTTGAGATTGATGCCAATCATGTGCAACTGCATTGATTAAGACTGTGATGGCAAAAGGCTCGTTTGGCGCCATCACGATATTCACAAAAAACCCTGCTGATCGCTGTCGGCAGGGTTTTTTGGTCTTAGGCTAAAGAATCACGCCATCAAGCGGCATCAAACTGGCGGCCTTCGAATTTTTCGATGATGGTGCGCTCTTCATTAAGCCAAGGCATTTTGGCCATTTGACTATTGGTGCGGACGATCACCGCCTCACCAGAAGCGACGATGGCTTTTTGAGACTGGCTGTACATCACATATTCATGCACCAAACTGGTATTGCCCAGATGCTTGATTCGCACCGCGATGAGCAGCGTGTCTGGATAGGTCACAGGGCGACGATACTGCATACTGGAGCTGGCCAAAATCGTCAGCAGATCTTCTCGAGCATGCATCAACCCGAGCGCGCGCATGTAGCTGATGCGTGCCGATTCAGCATAGCGATAATAGGCGACATTATTCACATGATTAAAGCTATCCATCTCACCCCATGCCACAGGTTGCACATGTACCACAGGGTAGTCTTTTAGGGCATCGGGTCGGGCGTCACCTGTCAAGACAGGCTCAAAAATATCTTCAACTTTTAGCATAAAGCATCCTTACTGATTAATTCATAAAGCGCCAATATGGATCGGCGCATGGTGAAACGGCTAGGCTTTTGGCGTGTATCCTGCTGGTTTTTCATAATCGCCATTATCCAAAAACTTCTCTCGCTGCTCGGTCAAAAACTGCTTGGCATGAGGGTCGATCATGCTTAAGTGCTTTTCGTTAATCAGCATAGTCTGTAGCTCAATCCATTCATTCCACGCTTTGGCAGAGACGGTGTTTTGGATTTCTTGACCTTTGGCATTGGGAAAAGGCGGGTTTGGCAGCTTTGGCAGATTTTCTTTATATTTACGGCAAAATACCATATGATCGGCTGGGTTAAAGGTTTGCATAATGAGTCTCGGTTTTTGGTTGATACGAAGGATTATAACAAAAATTATGGCGCTTGTACCGCCTCTTGCACTTTTGATCGTCAAAAATGCTATGATAAAGCAGTTTTGTCACTCTTTATAAGGATCAAAAATGGGAAATCGTTTATCAAAAATCACCACACGCACAGGCGATGATGGCAGCACAGGTTTGGGTGATGGCAGTCGTTTATCCAAGGCTGATCTTCGCTTTGATGCGATGGGCATCATCGATGGCCTAAATGCGCACATCGGGCTGTTACAGGCGCAGCTGATGCCCAAGCTGCCAGAGCTGTGCCAAGAGCTTGGGATCATTCAGCATCAATTATTTAACATCGGCGGCGAGATCGCACTGCCCAATCACGCCCAAATCGGCTATATCGCCATCACAGATGACGCCATCGCCACGCTCGAGCGCCAGATTGACGCACACAATGCCGCTTTGCCGTATCTAAAAGAATTCATCTTGCCAGCAGGCTCGATCGCCACCGCACAGGCGCACATCGCACGCAGCGTCTGTCGCGATGCTGAGCGGCTGCTGATCCGCCTACATGATCGCGATGCCAACATCAGTCTCGCGGTGCGACAGTATCTCAATCGGCTGTCGGATTATCTGTTCGTGCTGGCGCGCGTGGTGGCACGCAGCGATGGCGGCAGTGAAGTGCTGTGGCAAAAAGCCAATGATGGCAGCTGATGCGATAAATTTTAGTTTAACACTTGAAAAATCCTGCCTTTACCATTATCAAGGTAGGGATTTTATTTTATGTTTAATTTTGGGGTAATTATGACCGAGCAAACCAACAACGACATCTTGGATGATAGCGTAGAAACCACCGAGCAAGCGGCTGAGCTTGACGAAGTTGCGACACTCAAAGCCACCATCAGCGAGCTTGAAGCACAAGTCAAAGATGCCAAAGAAGTCGCCGCGCGTGCCAATGCCGAATCCTACAACGCCCAGCGTCGTATGGAACAAGAAACGGACAAGGCAAAAAAATACGCCCTACAAAAATTCGCCAAAGAACTACTCGATGTCGTCGATAACCTTGAGCGCGCCATCGACGCCAGCGAAAAAGCAGGCGCTGATGACAGCACCCTTGAAGGGCTAAAACTGACCCACAAATCACTGCTTACCGTCCTTGAAAAAAATGGCGTGGTCGCAGTCGGTCAAGTTGGTGATGCTTTCAACCCTGATATTCACGAAGCTGTTGGCATCTTCCCTGATGCCGAAAAAGACACCATCGGTCAAGTGCTCCAAAAAGGCTATACGCTCAACGAACGCACTCTACGCCCTGCGATGGTGCTTGTTGGTGGCTAATGCATTGACTTGGGGATTTATTGAATGATTTCAATGGTTTAAAAGTCAAAAATTTTTGAAAAAAATTCAATTTTCTCCCTTGAAAAGTACAAAATCATACAAATATAGCAGTTAAGCTTGGCAAGATTGTTAAAATAAAATTTTCAACCTTGCCTAATCAGTAAAAATTTTCACATTAAAATATCTAAAATTGGAGTAAACTATGTCTAAAGTAATCGGTATTGACCTAGGTACCACCAACTCATGTGTGGCTGTCCTAGAAGGTGACAAAGTCAAAGTCATCGAAAACGCAGAAGGTGCGCGCACCACGCCATCAATCGTTGCGTTCAAAGATGGGGAAATCTTGGTCGGCCAAGCAGCCAAGCGCCAAGCGGTCACCAACCCAAAAAACACCCTATTTGCCATCAAGCGTCTGATTGGCCGTCGTTTTGAAGACAAAGAAGTCCAAAAAGACATCTCACTTGTCCCATTCAAAATTGTCAAAGCTGACAATGGTGATGCATGGGTCGAAGCTGGAGACAAAAAACAAGCGCCACCACAGATCAGTGCTGAAGTACTACGCAAGATGAAAAAGACCGCCGAAGACTATCTGGGCGAGCCTGTGACCGAAGCTGTCGTGACCGTACCTGCGTACTTCAACGATGCACAGCGTCAAGCGACCAAAGATGCGGGTCGTATCGCAGGTTTGGATGTGAAGCGTATCATCAACGAACCAACCGCTGCTGCCCTTGCTTATGGCATGGACAAAAAAGGCGGCGATAAGACCATCGCTGTCTATGACCTAGGTGGTGGTACATTTGACGTGTCAATCATCGAGATTGCTGATGTCGATGGCGAGCAACAATTTGAAGTACTGGCAACCAACGGTGACACTCACCTTGGCGGTGAAGACTTTGACTTGGCATTGATTGATTATTTGGTTGAAGAGTTCAAAAAAGAACAAAATGTCAACCTAAAAGGCGACCCACTAGCGATGCAACGCCTAAAAGAAGCTGCCGAAAAAGCCAAAATTGAGCTATCAAGCAGCCAATCAACCGAAGTGAACTTGCCATACATCACCGCTGATGCGACAGGTCCTAAGCACCTTGTCATCACCATCAGCCGTGCTAAGCTTGAGAGCCTAACCGAAGACATGGTTGCTCGCACGATTTTGCCTTGCAAAACTGCACTAGAAGATGCTGGCCTATCTACCAGCGACATCGATGATGTCATCCTAGTCGGTGGTCAAACTCGTATGCCACTGGTACAACAAAAAGTACAAGAATTCTTTGGCAAAGAGCCACGCAAAGATGTGAACCCTGATGAAGCGGTCGCCATGGGTGCAGCGGTGCAAGGTGCGGTACTGTCAGGCGACAAAAAAGATGTATTGCTACTGGATGTGACCCCGCTCACCCTAGGTATCGAAACTATGGGCGGCGTGATGACTGCGATCATCGAGAAGAACACCATGATTCCAACCAAAAAATCACAAGTGTTCTCAACAGCAGCCGACAACCAACCTGCGGTATCAATCCAAGTGTATCAAGGTGAGCGTAAAATCGCCAACCAAAACAAACTGCTTGGCAACTTTGATTTGACTGACATTCCACCTGCACCACGCGGTGTACCACAAATCGAAGTCACCTTTGACATCAACGCTGACGGCATCATGAACATCAGCGCCAAAGACAAAGGCACTGGCAAATCACAGTCAATCCAGATCAAAGCCGACTCAGGTCTGTCTGATGCCGAGATCGAAGAAATGATCCGTGCCGCTGAAGCGAATGCTGCTGAAGATGAGAAATTTGCTGCCCTTGCCAATGCTCGTAACGAAGCAGACGGCCGCATCCATGGCGTCCAAAAAGCGATGAAAGACGCTGCGGACAAAGTGACTGATGACGAAAAAGCCGCTGTTGAAGCAGCCATCAGTGCACTAGAGACTGCGACCAAAGAAGATGATGTCGATGACATCAAAGCTAAGCTTGAAGCGCTTGACAATGCCTTCATGCCAATCGGTCAAAAAATCTACGCTGATGCTGGTGCACAAGGTGCAGATGCACAGCCACAGCAAGACGCTAAGCCTGCTGATGATGGCGTGGTCGATGCTGAATACACCGAAGTCAAAGACAAATAATCTTTGATTGGTACATTGGTTTAAAAACACCGCTCAATTTGATTGGGCGGTGTTTTTTTAAATAACGATTGGATTTTTGATAGCTTTTATTTATACTAGTAAATGTCATTATTTTTTAAAGCAAATTTCTTTAAGTACAAGGAATGCTCAATGTCAAACAATTCGCTCACCAAAGGCAACTACACTCGCCACAGCAACAAAATCGGACTGACCAACAAAGACGGCTTTATCACCTATCAAGACAATGTGGTGTTAAATTTTCCTTTTAAAGACACCGTGTTAGAGGCAGGCATGAACAAAGAGGATGCAGCGCGCACCGAACGCTTTTTGCATTTAGAGGTGGACGGACGAGATATTGACACACTTTTTGAGCCAAAGGTATTGACAAGCTTCCAATATTTTTCGCAAAATAATACAATCAGCAATCAGCAATCAGCAATCAGCAATCAGCAATCAGCAATCAGCAATCAGCAATCAGCAATCAGCAATCAGCAATCAGCAATCAGCAATCAGCAATCAGCAATCAGCAATCAGCAATCAATAGAATTCTTTGATGAAAATGGCGAATTGACCCAAAATCTACTCATCAAAGGCAACAATCTGCTTGCCTTACATTCTCTAAAATCCCGCCTAGCAGGACAAATCAAACTCATCTATATAGACCCGCCGTATTATTTTAATAATAATAAACCATTTGATACGTTTAAATATAATTCAAATTTCAAGCTGTCCAGTTGGCTTGTTTTTATGAAAAATCGCCTAGAAATTGCCAAAGAATTATTAGCCGACAACGGGGTAATTTTGGTTCATATCAATGAAGATGGTAATGCTTATTTAAAAATTCTTATGAATGAAGTCTTTGGTAATGAAAATTTTGTAGAAACTTATATTTGGAAGAATACAGACAATCCAGACAGCCTGTCTAAAAAATCACGTTCATCGGTTGAATATATTATTGCTTTTGAAAAGAGAATAAATAAAACTATTGCTTATATTGGCAAGGAGACAGAAAATGGCGATGCCCCTTTACTGCACACAGGCAATAATTATAAACCACTTATTTTTCCAGCAGGTTCCATTAAATTCAAGTTAGCAGACGGGAAAATTGAAAAAGGCAAGCCTGATAGAGTTGAAATTGTAAATGACTTTGATATCGTAAATGGTATTAATGCACAAGAAGTTATTTTGATAGGAGAGTTTGTATGGTCGCAAGAAACTGTTAATGAAGAATTAAAGAAGGGCACTTATTTTTTGATAAAATCCAATAAATTTTCTATTCGTTTTCAAAGATTGGAAGCTACATCAATGGCACCTGAAAAATATATTGATAATATTTATTTATCAAAAGCAATTGGGGTTGGTACGAATGAAGATGCAACAAGTCATTTAAACAAACTTAATATAAAATTCTCTAATTCAAAACCTGAAAGTGTTGTTTCTTTTTTTCTAAAAGCCGTAACTAGTGAAAATGATATAGTTTTAGATTTTTTTGCAGGCTCTGGCACCACCTGTGCAGTCGCTCATAAAATGGGGCGGCGTTGGATTGGTATTGAACAGATGGATTATATTGATGACATTACCAAGGTGCGTTTGCAAAAGGTGATTGATGGCGAACAAGGCGGCATTTCTAAGGCGGTGAATTGGACTGGGGGCGGCTCGTTTGTTTATTTTGAGCTTAAAAAATACAATCAGTATTTTATAGACAAAATCCAATCCGCCAAAACAATGGGCGAATTGGACAGCGTTTATGATGAAATGGCAAAAAATGCGTTTTTTAAATTCTGGTTTGATAAAGATGATTTTCAAAAGCAATATAAAAAAGACGCTGATGATAATAAAATTAGCTTAGAGGACAGAAAAGAAATTTTAAAAGAAGTCTTAGATGAAAATCAGCTGTATCTGAATTATGCCGATATGGATGATACACGCTTTAAAGTAAGCGATGATGAAAAAGCCTTATCAAAAGCGTTTTATGGAGCATAATCATGACAAAAAAGATAAAATTAAAAGATACGCTGAACGAATTTTTATTCAATCAAATCAAAAACGACCCTGATTATAAACAGTGGTCTGATAACTTTGAAATGCCAAACTATATTACAGACAATTTATCACGCACTTTGCGTGATTATCAAATAGAGGCGGTTAAGCATTTTATTTATTTGTTTGAAAGTGGCGAAATTCAAAAAGCCAAGCACATTTTATTTAATATGGCGACAGGCACAGGCAAAACGCTGACGATGGCGGCGATTATTTTGTATCTGTATGAATGGGGTTATCGTAATTTTATTTTTTTGGTACATCAAGTACAAATCAAAGAGCAGGCGTTGGCAAATTTTACTGACCCAAATTTTGATAAATTTTTGTTTAAAAAACAAGTTAAATTTAATGGCAAAAGTATATCTATTAAAGCCATAGAACGCTTTGAGGACAGTAAGCGAGCGGGCATTAACTTTATGTTTTTTAGCACGCAAATGCTGTATGAGCGTATCAACAACCCCAAAGAAAACAGCATCAGCACTGAGAATTTTATCAAAAACGATACCATTATTATTGCCGATGAAGCTCACAGACTTAATGTCAATACTAAGAAAAAAACCGAAGTGGCGGACGAAAACAACTGGGAGACCGCCGTACAATCGGTATTGCACGCCAATCCTAGAAATTTACTTTTGGAATTTACTGCCACAGTGGATTTAAAAAATGAAAAAATCCATCAAAAATATAAAGACAAACTGGTCTATAAATACGACTTTTTGGCATTTAATAAAGATGGCTATAGCAAGCAAGTGGCGTTTTTGTACAATGACGAAACGCAAATTGCCGACCAAAAACGGCTCTTGATTATCAATGCGGTGGTATTAAGCGAATACCGCCGCCTGCTTGCCGAGCGAGAAATGGGTGTGGCTATCAATCCTGTCGTATTGATTAAATCTGTCAAAATCGCCCAAAGCGAGGAGGACAGAGCGTTTTTTCACAAAGTCATCAGCTCACTTAGGGTAGAGGATTTAAAGCACTTAGAGCATATGGCAGAAGAAAAAAAGGATTTGTTTGACACTCAATCCTTGATGATTGCCCAAATGTTTTATTGGTTAAAATCCGCCAAAGCCAATCTTGCTACCGCCCAAGACACCACAGGGCTAAATGCGTTTATTGCGCATATCAAAGAGCGATTTTCTGAAAACAACACCATGATTTATAACAGCAAAACCAAAGAAAAAGCCGAGCTTTTGCCTTTGCTTGACAGCCCCAAAAACACCATTCGGGCGATCTTTTCGGTCAATGCCCTAAACGAAGGCTGGGATGTGTTGAGTCTATATGACATTGTTCATTTTGACATCTCAGAAACTAAAAAAGTTTCTTTGCAAGACATTCAGCTGATTGGGCGTGGAGCCAGACTTTGTCCTTATCAGCTGCCAAAAAGCTATCATCATGATGATTTATTTAGCGGTCATAATGCGTATGGCACCGACCCATTTAAGCGTAAATTTGACCAAAACCCAAATGATAATGGACGAATGCTAGAAACCTTTTATTATCATTTTGTCAAAACAGGCACTTTTTTGGAAAACCTACAAAAAGATTTGCTTGGCGAGGGCATCATCAATGAGGGAGTAGAAAAACGCACCATTCATTTAAAACCCAAATTTTTGCAAAGTCAAACCTATCAAAAAGGCTTTGTGCTGGTCAATCGCCAAGAATTCCGCTCAAAAAACACGCAAAGCGACATTGATTTAACCTTTAACAGACAAATCATCGCGAGCAGTTATAAACTGCATACGCACACATTGACCGACAAAGAGCAAAACACTGCCTTGTCCGCCCTAAACTACAAAACCATCAAAATCAGTGCAGAATATTTTTCAAGGCATTTGTTGTATAAGGCGTTGATTTTGGCGGAAAATGGCTTTTTTAGATTAAATAACCTAAAAAAGCACATCATCGGCATCAGCAGCATTGATGAGATGATTGATGTTTATTTGCCCAAATGCGACATCAAATACGGTTATGTTCAAGGTAAAGATATTGATGATTTGTCTGCTCACGAAAAGCTACAAATGCTGATTGGCAGTATTTTGCCAGAAGTGCGAAAAGCCATTGACAGATATCTGCCCATCGTCAAAGGCAGCAGTTTATTTAGCCCAAAGCCTTTGTCTGAGATTTTTCAAAAACAAAAGAACATTTATCTTGTGGCGTACCCCAATATCAACGAACAAGGCGAAAAAACATTCATTGCACCCGATGAACGAGCCAAAGCCCAATCTTGCCATGATAACAGCGACTTGCAATACGCCGTCAATACCGCCGATTGGTATGCTTATACCGAAAACTATGGCACAAGCGAAGAAAAACGCTTTGTCAAATTTATCGCCAGTCAAATTGATACATTAAAGCAAAGCTATCAAAACGCCGAGATTTATCTTATTCGCAATGAATTGGATTATTATTTGTTTGATGTGGATAGCGGACGGCGATTTAGTCCTGATTATATGATGATAATCAATGATTTTCAAAATAAAAAAATGTATTATCAGTGTCTGTTTGAGCCCAAAGGCGGGCATTTGCTGGACAAAGACAAATGGAAAGAGCAGGCGCTGATACAGTTAGAAAATCAGGCTCATATTGAATTGGACTGTCAGGGCAGTGATTTTGATGCTTATCAAGAGGTTAAATGCCTAGGCTTTAAGTTTTTTAATAGCGAGCCTAGAGGTGTGGGGGATTTTGGGGCGGATTTTAAGAATAAATTATGAAAATAAAAATTAAACTATCTTTATAGTGGAATGGGTAAGGATGTTATATCAATTGATCATAGCCATGCTATAGTCTTATTATGCATGGCTCATCCCTGCGATGGGCCATTTTTTTTATAAAAATCATACAAAAACCCAAGATGGCAGCACCAAAAACCGCCATCACTTCGCATAAAAATGCTATAATAGAGGAAGTGTGCTGTCATTAACAGCGTTTAGATTGATAGTTAAAAGGATAAGACAATGAGCGACATCATTAGCCAATTCATCCCCATTTTTGCGGTGACTTTTGGGGTGTTTATCTTATTTTTCTTATTCATGGGCGTCGGCTACATGGTCAAAAAACAACCACTCAAAGGCTCATGCGGCGGCGTTGCCAATTTGATGGGCGATGAGTACTGCCAATTTTGTGGCAATGACCCGAACAAATGCGAAAACCAAGCCAAGCTCGATGCCGACACCAAGGCCAAAGCCGAAAGCTTGTCAAAGCCTGCTTGATATTCATCAAAAAACCAGCACTATGCTGGTTTTTTATTTGCGCTGAGAATTGTTTAACTGCTGTGCCGCTGTCTGGCCACTTCATACAGCATCATCCCTGTGGCGACACTGACATTGAGACTTTGGGGTCGATCGGGCGTATCTGCCATCGGAATATATACCAAAGTGTCGCACAACTCTTGGGTAAGCCTGCGCATGCCATCACCCTCCGAACCCATGACGATGGCCACTTTTCCCGAAAAATCACAGACAAAAGCAGGCTTTGCGGTCGCATCGAGCGCGGTACCAAATACAAAAACGCCAGCCTGTTTGAGCCTTTGTAGGGTGCGCGCAAGGTTGGTCACTGACACGACATTGATGACCTCAGACGCGCCCACCGATACTTTGGCAACGGTTGGGGTCATCGGTGCCGATTGATGACGCGGCAAAATCACAGCATCGACGCCCATCGCACACGCTGAGCGCAGGCAGGCACCCAGATTATGCGCATCCGTGATCTGATCAAGCACCAAAAACAGCGCATCAGGCTTGGCTGCCATCGCATCAAGCAGTGCCTCATCAGCCATCGGTGTGGCGCGAGCAGCGGCAACGACACCTTGATGCTGATGGCTGTCACACAGCTCAGCGAGCCGCTCTTTATGTGCAATCTGGATGCTGATGCCAAAGGCATGCGCCGCATCGGCAATCTGTCGATGCTCAGAACTCATCTGGCCATCGTCACGCGCTTGGATAAACAGACTAAGCACATCCTCTGGGCGGCGCTTAAGCAGCATGGTGACAGCGTGGATGCCATAAAAATGGGGGTTTTTTGGTTTGGTGGATTTGGCTTTATCAAATCGCGCATCTTTGGCTTTGGCGTGGCTTTTTGAGGCTGATTTGGTGGCAGCTGATTTTGGTTTGTTTGGTTTCATAGATTATCTGTCAGGTTGGATGAATAAGGCTTGATGATCTGTGTCAAAAGTTTGGGCGGCATCGATGGCGCGACCGATCGCCTGTGTGGATAAATCATCAATCATGCTGATGATGGCGGTTGGCTCATGCGTACGGATGATACGGGCGAGTCGCTCACCCAGTGCCAAATAGTGATATCTCGTCTTTGCGTGCGGTAGGCTCGCCCATGCCTGATACGCCATCTCACTACTGATGATGACATGGGCATGGCTAGGCAGGGTGGGCAAGATAGCGGTAAAGTTATCCAACAAATCTTGCGGTGTCGCCCGCTCATACCACTCGATGGCATCGATGTGTACGCCCTTTGCCGTCAGTGTGTCATGCAACAGTCGTCGCCCACCAATCCCACGCCAAATCAGCACCCGGTCATGTGTGGTCAGACTTTTAATTTGGGGTGTGGCAAGCATCCCTTTGTTGTTGGCAGTCTGTGGCAGGATAACATCAAAGCCATATGCTTGCATCACTTGGGCAGTGGCTGTGCCGACAGCGATGATGGGGGTGTTTGGCAATGTTGGTACATCCACCTGATGTGTGCGTAGATAGCCCAAGGCTCGCCGTGCTGATTCGACACTGGTGATGACCAAGGCATCATACGCCCCTTGACAAAACTGCATCATCATCGCCTGCTCACACTCACTAATCGATAGTGAGCAAATCTCAAGTAGTGGCAAGTCCACCACCGTCACACCCGTCATCTGGCGGATGGCATCGCCCCGATGGGTGGGGCGGGTGTTGATGAGTATTGGCAAAGGGGCTGGCATGGTGATTAGGCGTGATCAGCGGATTGATACACTTCTTTTAAAATCACATCCGCACCTTGGGCAAGTAGCTCACGAGCGATTTGTTCGCCGAGTGCTTCCACCGCTGTGATATTGGCAGTGACATCATCGCCTAGGGTGATGGTATTTTCGGCTTTTAATAACACCTTGCCATCGACAGAGCCAACACGCCCACGCAGTCGTAGCGTACTACCATCAATGGTTGCAAAGCCTGCGATTGGCACTTGACAGCCGCCTTCAAGCGTACGGTTCATCGCGCGTTCTGCCATCACGCACAGGGCGGTGTTGGTGTCATTGAGCGGCGCTAAGAGCGATAAAATCTTGGCATCATCAGCTCGGCACTCGATGGCAAGCGCTCCTTGACCCACTGCAGGCAACGACAGTGACTCATCCAGCTCATGACGGATGCGAGCATCGAGCCCTAGTCGCTGAAGTCCGCTTGTAGCTAGGATAATGGCATCATACTCACCAGCATCCAGCTTGGCCAGGCGAGTGCCGACATTGCCACGCAGGCTTTTGATGGTCAAATCAGGACGAGCTTGGCGAAGCTGACATTCACGGCGTAGGCTGGATGTGCCGAGCACCGCACCCTTTGGCAGCTCATCAAGGTGTGCAAACTGATTTGAGACAAAAGCATCACTCGGTGCATGACGCTTGCAATACGCCCCAAGCGTCAAGCCTTCGGGCAGCACCATCGGCACATCTTTGAGCGAGTGCACGGCAATATCGGCACGCCCATCGTACAAAGCCTGCTCAAGCTCTTTGACAAATAGACCCTTGCCACCAATCTTGGCAAGTGGCGTGTCTAAGATTTTATCACCACGAGTCACCATCTCAAGCAGGGTGACACTCATCTGTGGATACAGACGCTCAAGAGCATCTTTGATAAAATTAGCTTGCCATAGTGCCAATGGGCTTTGGCGAGTGGCGATGGTGAGTGTGCGAGTGGTCATGGGCTTATCCAAAATTCCAAAAAATAATTCAATAACGCTATTATAAAACCTTTGGGATATAAAAGCCATGCCACACACGGATAATTGATGAATGCGATGGCGAAGATGTGTTATACTTTGGCTAATATTTAAGTCAATCCAAGGATTTATCATGAGTGAACAAACTTCAAGTATGTGGGGCGGTCGTTTTAGTGAAGCGACCGACAGTTTTGTCGCCGAATTTACCGCATCGGTGAATTTTGACAAACGCATGGCAAAACAAGACATTCAAGGCTCTATCGCTCACGCCACCATGCTTGGTCGCTGTGGCATCATCACTATGGATGAAAGCCAAATCATCGTCGATGGACTCAAGCAAGTTCAAGCTGAGATTGACAGCGGCAGCTTTGTGTGGTCGGTGGCACTTGAAGATGTGCATATGAATGTCGAGAGCCGTCTGACTGCCATCGTCGGTGATATTGGCAAAAAACTGCACACGGGCCGCAGCCGCAACGACCAAGTCGCGACCGACATTCGTCTATGGCTACGCGATGAGACTGATAATATCTTGGCACTACTAAAACGCTTGCAGTCAGGACTGCTGGATTTGGCGGAGAAACACACGACCACCATCATGCCAGGCTTTACCCATTTGCAGACCGCACAGCCTGTGAGCTTTGGTCATCATGTGATGGCGTGGTTTGAGATGCTGACCCGTGATAGTGAACGCTTTGCCGACACTCGCAAGCGCATTAACCAAATGCCACTTGGCAGTGCAGCACTGGCAGGTACGACTTATCCAATTGACCGAACGATTACTGCTGAACTCTTGGGCTTTGAAGGTATTTGCCAAAATTCGCTAGACGCTGTCTCTGACCGTGATTTTGCCATTGAATTTACTGCCAATGCGTCTATTTTGATGATGCATTTATCTCGCATGAGCGAAGAGATTATCCTATGGATGAGTGCACAGTTTGGCTTTGTGGTGGTGCCTGATCGCTTCTGCACAGGCTCATCCATCATGCCACAAAAGAAAAATCCTGATGTGCCAGAGCTTGTGCGTGGTAAGGCGGCTCGTGTGTTTGGTCAGCTGACTACTTTACTTTCACTCATGAAAAATCAGCCGCTGGCGTACAACAAAGACAACCAAGAAGACAAAGAGCCACTGTTTGACTGCGTGGATACCTTGACAGGCTCACTGCTTGCCTTTGCTGATATGCTGCCAAATCTTGTGCCAAATAGCGACAATATGCGTGCGGCCACCATGAAAGGCTATGCCACAGCGACTGATTTGGCGGATTATCTGGTCAAAAAAGGCTTGCCGTTTCGTGATGCGCATGAAGTGGTCGGCAAAGCAGTGGCACTGGGTGTGGCAAAAGGCGTGGATTTAAGTGAGCTTAGCCTTGCTGAGCTACAAAGCTTTAGTGACTTAATTCATGATGATGTCTTTGAGTGCTTGACGCTAGAAGGCTCGCTAAACGCCCGTGATCATATCGGTGGTACAGCGCCCAATCAAGTCAAAGCGGCGATTGCTCGTGGTCGTGAGCGGATCTAAGTTTGGTTTGATATAGAAATGAAAACCGTCATATGTGAGTGTGGCGGTTTGTTTTTTTAAAGGGTTGTGTGGGTGTGAAAGACCAAAAAAAAAGGGGGGCTGCTAAGTTTTTAAATAACAATCAAGCGACGGTTTTAGATGTATTTGTTATATTAATTTTAAATAAATAAATTTTTAAAAATCTTGCATTTTTTGCCACTTGGCATCAGGCATCTCCTGATCCCCGCTTTCCCACCGCGCCACTTGGCGAAAGCCAGATTTCAGCCCAAATTTTTCGGCAAGCTGGGTTTGGGTCAAGCCAAGCTTTTTACGCAGTGCGGCGATATTCTCTGGTGATTTGATCATAGCAACCGTGTCGGACAGCAAAAGCTTAATCACTACCATTAATTCGTCATTGTGCATCTGCACAAAATGGCGGTCATCGCTTGGTCTGATCCAGCCGTCTATGCGACTGTTTGATAGCTTAAGCTCGCTTGTTTTGATTTTGTCTTTTAGATCCTTAATATTGATGCCAAGCGTCTGCATGGCTTGGCAAAGCACATCATTAGCGCTAAATACATCATTGCTATCACGCAGCATCATGTGCGGTGCTTTGGCGCTAAGCACGCTCTCATCTTGCACTAGCTCGACTTTTTTGGGCTTGTTGACATAGTCACGGCAGACAGCTCGATAATTGGCGTATGCAGTAGCTTTGTCATTGATCACTTGGCTTGTCGCGCCATCGATGATGATTTTATAAGTCATAATTTTCGCAAATTTAAAGGTTTGTAATAGTGTAGCATAAAAGATCATTTTAAACTGAACCCAAAAGCCATACAGCCTTTGAAGGTTGTCAGCAAACTATTTTTGAACAACTTCTAGGGGTGTTAACTGGTATTATGTAAGTGATCGTTGCACAAGTACAGACAGCGTAGTGATCGCGTTTGCGATGCCTGTAGAAGCAATGACGATCACACGATAATATTTGTTTTTTTGTAGTTTCAAAGTTTCAGCCATCACTATCTGTGATTTTTTTGAAAAAAATCCAAAAAAATTTGCCACTTTTTGCTCGGCATATCTTGCTCGCCATTTTCGCATCGCCTTACTTGTCGATTGCCAGCCACGCCCACGATGTCAGCGACTTGTTGCTGAGTCAGCCCCAATTGCGATCTCATGCTTTTTAGGCCTTGTGCGGTAAAGCCAAGATTTGCCCGCTGTGATTTTGCTTGCGCGTATTGTGCCAAAATTGGCATCAGATACTCAAGCTCATCATTGTACATCTGTACAAATCGGCGGTTATCCTTGGGATAAAACCAGCCATCAATACGACTGTTTGACAGCTCAAGCTCACTATCTTTAATCAGCGATTTGACTTCTGGAAAACTTAAATCCAGCGTCTTAACGAGCGTCATCAAGACATCATTCACCGCGGCACTGTCGGGATGCTCCAGCAGCATTAGACCGCTTGGCTTTTGGTGCAACAATTCGGCATCGCTATATAGTTGCACATGATTCGGCTTATTTTCAAAAAGCCTGGCTGTCGCACGATACAAAGACCATGCGACAGTTGATTTGTCGGTTTGTTTGACAGTATTGCCGTTGATTTTAATGCTGTACATATGCGTGGCCAAAAATGATTTAGCTTGATTGTAGCACAAAGTGTGATAGCTTTGTGCGCTGATGCTAACTCAATTGTTGACTTGTGGCACTAATCAAATCTGTTGGAATGGCTGACACATCATTGATTTTGGTTTGACGGCTTGTCATTTACAGACTGAAGTAGATGCTATCAAAAAGCCGATGCTTAATAGGGTCTAAGCGACCTGTGCGGTCGTGAAGTAGCAAGTCAGCTACAAGCTGATGTCATGCAATTTCTAAGCGACCTGTGCGGTCGTGAAGCTTTGGGGTTTTGCGCCTCTGGTACATACAAATTTCTAAGCGACCTGTGCGGTCGTGAAGAGTATATGACTGAGCTGATGTACCAAGATACATTTCTAAGCGACCTGTGCGGTCGTGAAGTCGACCGCTGTTATCACCATTATTCGGCATCTTTTCTAAGCGACCTGTGCGGTCGTGAAGTGACAATATCGAGATCTTGGGACAATATTGGTTTTCTAAGCGACCTGTGCGGTCGTGAAGTCGGTGGTGCTGGCTGTAGCACTTGCACATTGTTTCTAAGCGACCTGTGCGGTCGTGAAGTGCCAAGTCATGAAACTGTGCCTTTTTGGCAGTTTCTAAGCGACCTGTGCGGTCGTGAAGTGGCCTATCCATCGGCTATAGCCTTGATAAATTTTCTAAGCGACCTGTGCGGTCGTGAAGATAAAAACCGTGCCAACGCCCTCAATCTCGGTTTTCTAAGCGACCTGTGCGGTCGTGAAGGAATATCAATTTTGGCAAACCACCAACCATGATTTCTAAGCGACCTGTGCGGTCGTGAAGAGACAGCTGACGGTCAAAGATTTGCGCGCCTATTTCTAAGCGACCTGTGCGGTCGTGAAGCAATGCGACAATGCTGCTTAATGATGTCTAGTTTTCTAAGCGACCTGTGCGGTCGTGAAGTTCATCTTTGATGTTCGCCAGCACGCCAATGTTTTCTAAGCGACCTGTGCGGTCGTGAAGAGCTTTAATGCGTTTTGTGATGAGCTGATACATTTCTAAGCGACCTGTGCGGTCGTGAAGGGCTATGACAAGCACGGCAATCCTTTTGATAATTTCTAAGCGACCTGTGCGGTCGTGAAGACTCTCCCCAGTTAGCATGTGCGACATCCACATTTCTAAGCGACCTGTGCGGTCGTGAAGAAGAAGTTCAGAGAATTATTAACACCGAATTTTTTCTAAGCGACCTGTGCGGTCGTGAAGTGCGGTTAGTTGTTTCATCGTAAAATCTCCTTTTTCTAAGCGACCTGTGCGGTCGTGAAGTGTGTCGTGCTTTTGACCGATTGGCGGTGATTTTTCTAAGCGACCTGTGCGGTCGTGAAGGATAGGCGTAAGCGTCGTTTTTCGTTTTGCATTTTCTAAGCGACCTGTGCGGTCGTGAAGCTGTTTTTGATAAGTCCAAGATGGCATCTTGTTTTCTAAGCGACCTGTGCGGTCGTGAAGGGGGATGTGTGCGTGCTATGCTGGGTGAGTGATTTCTAAGCGACCTGTGCGGTCGTGAAGGTTTGGATATTGCATCTTTTGCTGATGATTTATTTCTAAGCGACCTGTGCGGTCGTGAAGAATCCAATTATACCATCTGACTTGTCTTTAATTTTCTAAGCGACCTGTGCGGTCGTGAAGTGGGTGAACTATTTTAATGCTGACATTAGCAATTTCTAAGCGACCTGTGCGGTCGTGAAGGAATTGATTAATGGCGTAACCCAAGAAGTGTTTTTCTAAGCGACCTGTGCGGTCGTGAAGGAAAATTGGGCAAAGTTTATATCAGAGTTTAATTTCTAAGCGACCTGTGCGGTCGTGAAGTGGGTATTGCTGAAATGCTGATTTTAGAGTATTTTCTAAGCGACCTGTGCGGTCGTGAAGAGTAGATGGAGAGTTCTTTACTATCGATGGTATTTCTAAGCGACCTGTGCGGTCGTGAAGTTTATTATGAAAAAGTTTAAAGCTGGCGATAATTTCTAAGCGACCTGTGCGGTCGTGAAGATAGGGATATTTTAAAGCATTTACACGATTTATTTCTAAGCGACCTGTGCGGTCGTGAAGTCAATGAAGACCTTTCTAATGTTGTAGATATTTTTCTAAGCGACCTGTGCGGTCGTGAAGATCAGCAACCAATGCAACAAGCACCGCAACAATTTCTAAGCGACCTGTGCGGTCGTGAAGCGCTTAAAGTCTAGCATGATGATGGTAATGCATTTCTAAGCGACCTGTGCGGTCGTGAAGTTTCTTTTACTTGGCGTTCAGTGAAAGACAAATTTCTAAGCGACCTGTGCGGTCGTGAAGCAATCCACACACGCAAATGGCAAGACAATCAATTTCTAAGCGACCTGTGCGGTCGTGAAGGTAAAAAATTGGTATCTGATTTGGCAGCTGTATTTCTAAGCGACCTGTGCGGTCGTGAAGGGATTTGCCAGTTGCACAAGAGAATAAAAGCTTTTCTAAGCGACCTGTGCGGTCGTGAAGTGTGGCGTGAATTAAACTATTAACAGTAGAACATTTCTAAGCGACCTGTGCGGTCGTGAAGATCTTGATGCGACAGAGAGCCGTTACAGTCACTTTCTAAGCGACCTGTGCGGTCGTGAAGCTCACCGCTCCACCACGCCTGCAAATGACGATTTTCTAAGCGACCTGTGCGGTCGTGAAGGCTTTTGCCCTTGTACTGGTCTAGCTTTCGATTTTCTAAGCGACCTGTGCGGTCGTGAAGGATACAAGGTGCTAAAGTCAATGCAAGATGATTTTCTAAGCGACCTGTGCGGTCGTGAAGATTTGGGATTTGCCTACATTGTACCTTACAAATTTCTAAGCGACCTGTGCGGTCGTGAAGATGAACATCCAAGCGCTCGGCAATTTCGCTTTTTTCTAAGCGACCTGTGCGGTCGTGAAGACATTGACCGATGAAGAAAAAGAGATTTTGCATTTCTAAGCGACCTGTGCGGTCGTGAAGTGGACTTCATCGTCAAATCTGCACAAGTGTTCTTTCTAAGCGACCTGTGCGGTCGTGAAGATAACTATGTGAAAAAACTGGTCAACCATATTTTTCTAAGCGACCTGTGCGGTCGTGAAGATATTTACGCCATGCTTAAACGCTCTTTTATGTTTCTAAGCGACCTGTGCGGTCGTGAAGATGTTCATGAATTCTTCCCTATCGCAGTAGATTTTCTAAGCGACCTGTGCGGTCGTGAAGTCCAAGTTTGGCGAAGAGATGCCAAAAAATTTTTTCTAAGCGACCTGTGCGGTCGTGAAGGGCTCTACAACACCCTTACACGCTCTCACTTTTTTCTAAGCGACCTGTGCGGTCGTGAAGATGCGCTCGCTATATAGGCTCATTTGATAAGTTTTCTAAGCGACCTGTGCGGTCGTGAAGAATTATTCGCCTGATGTATTCTATAAACCACATTTCTAAGCGACCTGTGCGGTCGTGAAGGATAAGTCTAAAATTACATCTTTTGGCACTAGTTTCTAAGCGACCTGTGCGGTCGTGAAGTGGGTTAAGCAAATCAGCGATGCAACAGGGCATTTCTAAGCGACCTGTGCGGTCGTGAAGGTGGCTCAATGCAATTTCCGCTTGAGTATCATTTTCTAAGCGACCTGTGCGGTCGTGAAGCTGCTCCCTGTTCAGGCTCTTTGTAAATGTGCTTTCTAAGCGACCTGTGCGGTCGTGAAGTCTAGGGCATCTTTTGCAAAGTCGCTGAGCTTTTTCTAAGCGACCTGTGCGGTCGTGAAGAAAATAAATTTGGCAACCAAATTGGCATTGAGTTTTCTAAGCGACCTGTGCGGTCGTGAAGATAGACTGCGTGTATCAGTGATGGCATCCATACTTTCTAAGCGACCTGTGCGGTCGTGAAGTCGGCGGCGGTATCGGCAACCAAATCTTGGCATTTCTAAGCGACCTGTGCGGTCGTGAAGTCGCTTTTGCTTTTGGTTTTTAAGCTCGATTATTTCTAAGCGACCTGTGCGGTCGTGAAGTTACAGACAGCTCAGCTATGGGCAGTTGCATTTTTCTAAGCGACCTGTGCGGTCGTGAAGATGGCTAAAAAGAAACGCAATAAGCCACGCAATTTCTAAGCGACCTGTGCGGTCGTGAAGGCAAATCGCCTATATGCTGGCGGTGTGCCATCTTTCTAAGCGACCTGTGCGGTCGTGAAGTGAATTTCAATTCATGCGCCACTATTTTAATTTTTCTAAGCGACCTGTGCGGTCGTGAAGGTAACGATGGTAACGGTGATGGTAACACTATTTTTCTAAGCGACCTGTGCGGTCGTGAAGTAAAACACAATTATTATCTTTTGCGATTTGTTTTTCTAAGCGACCTGTGCGGTCGTGAAGGCCCATGAGATCGATTTGGTCGATGTCTCAATTTTCTAAGCGACCTGTGCGGTCGTGAAGTGTATATCGAAGGCTCAATCCACACACGCAAATTTTCTAAGCGACCTGTGCGGTCGTGAAGTATGCCTTTGCTTATTTATGGGCTTTTGGCATTTTTCTAAGCGACCTGTGCGGTCGTGAAGTCATTGTAATGGGATAAACAAAACCCCAAACGTTTCTAAGCGACCTGTGCGGTCGTGAAGTGGCAGAAATTGCACAGCAGTACCTGCGTAAATTTCTAAGCGACCTGTGCGGTCGTGAAGGGGTTGCGTATCGTTGCTCTTGCTGTTGCATTTTTCTAAGCGACCTGTGCGGTCGTGAAGAAATCCGAGCTAACCAAATGCAAATGCTAGGCTTTCTAAGCGACCTGTGCGGTCGTGAAGATCTTGCCAAGGGCTCGCAAGTATTTATTAGCTTTCTAAGCGACCTGTGCGGTCGTGAAGCCTTGTAAAAATTGGTGTAAAATTCCGCTTTTTTTCTAAGCGACCTGTGCGGTCGTGAAGTCCACCACTGCCAAGGGCGTGGTAGAAAAACTTTTCTAAGCGACCTGTGCGGTCGTGAAGGCTGACCGCCTAGCATTTGCATTTGGTTAGCTCTTTCTAAGCGACCTGTGCGGTCGTGAAGATCGCTTATTTTCAGCTGCTAAATGGCTATGATTTCTAAGCGACCTGTGCGGTCGTGAAGCGAAAAAAGCACAGCTGGGCAAATCGACAGACTTTCTAAGCGACCTGTGCGGTCGTGAAGTTTATTAATTTTAGCTTGTTTGCTGATAAAGTTTTCTAAGCGACCTGTGCGGTCGTGAAGCCTTTGCAATCTTGCCGTTTTTGTCAAAAATCTTTCTAAGCGACCTGTGCGGTCGTGAAGGATAACTATGTAAAAAAATTGGTTAATCAAATTTTTCTAAGCGACCTGTGCGGTCGTGAAGGGTTGGCATCCAC
This sequence comes from Moraxella sp. RCAD0137, assembly GCF_002894025.1. NCBI lineage: Bacteria > Pseudomonadati > Pseudomonadota > Gammaproteobacteria > Moraxellales > Moraxellaceae > Moraxella > Moraxella sp. RCAD0137. The sequence goes on along the minus strand of NZ_LTCC01000006.1, from coordinate 50,565 downwards.
TTTAGCGTTAGGCATTTGCTTTCTAAGCGACCTGTGCGGTCGTGAAGAATCGTGTACTAGAACCTTTCCAAACGATTAATTTCTAAGCGACCTGTGCGGTCGTGAAGAGTAATTATAACCGAAAAAATTAAGAAATAACAGTCATTTATGATGGATTGACCCTTTTTACCCAATCAAAATTTGACTAGTTATAACTTATTGATTTTATTAAGTTTTTAAATAGTTGAAAAAATAAAGGTTTTTTTACATCCATCATCATTTGACGGCAAATTTAGTATAGCATAAGTGATGTGGCAGATGAAAAATGTAAGCTTATCATTTGATCACATCATCGCTTGACAGGCTACAATGAGTGTGATTAAATTAAATTCATCATCAAGGAAATTGACGCCATGGATACGCTCAAACCCAAGGATCTCAAAGCGATTTTGCACTCAAAACGCGCCAATATCTTTTACCTAGAACATTGCCGTGTGATGCAAAAAGACGGTCGTGTGCTGTATCTGACCGAAACCAAATACGAAAATCATTATTATAATATCCCCATCGCCAACACCACCTGCATTTTGCTTGGCACAGGGACATCCATCACCCAAGCCGCCATGCGAATGCTTGCCAGCGCGGGTGTTTTGGTCGGATTTTGTGGGGGCGGGGCGACGCCATTATTTTCAGGCTCAGAAATTGAATGGCTCAATCCACAAAGTGAATATCGCCCGACTGAATATGTCCAAGGCTGGCTGTCATTTTGGTTTGATGATGCCAAGCGACTCACCATCGCCAAAGAATTTCAATACAAACGCATTGAATTTATTCAAAAAATTTGGTCAAAAGACAGGCAGCTACAAGAAGCAGGCTTTCATGTTGATGACTCTGACATTGTCGCAGCTTATACTTTCTTTAAAAATAAAATCCCCACGATCAGCACGGTCAATGAGCTGCTGCTCACCGAAGCAAATATGACCAAACAGCTCTACAAAGCTGCCGCCACACGCTGTCAGATCTCGTTTGAGCGCAATTTTGATGCAGGCGATCTTGCCAATAATTTTTTAAATCACGGAAACTACCTAGCTTATGGCCTCGGGGCGACGACGCTTTGGGTGCTAGGCATTCCGCATGGGTTTGCGGTGATGCACGGTAAGACTCGGCGAGGGGCATTGGTGTTTGATGTCGCGGATTTGGTGAAAGATGCGATTGTGCTGCCGTGGGCATTTGTGTGTGCCAAAGAAGAGTTTAGCGAACAAGAGTTTCGGCAAAAAATCTTGCAAAAATTCACCGAGCATAAGGCGCTTGATTTTATGTTCGAACAAGTGAAATTGGCGTCTCAGTTTTTTAAACAAGGGAAATAAAATGATTGTTACCTTTATTTCTCAATGTGAAAAAAAGGCACTCCCACGCACTCGGCGAGTATTAGATGCGTTTGCCAATCGGATTGGCGATAATACTTGGCAAACGGTCATCACCGAAGACGGTTTGGCAATGGTCAAGAAATTGCTATCTGCCACCGCCAGTAAAAGTACTGCGGTGAGTTGCTATCGTTTTCATACGCGTAAACATAGTGAACTTTTGTGGATTGTGGGCAATCGCCATAAGTTTAATGAATGGGGCTGGGTGCCTGTCAATCGCACCAAACGTAATATTTTGCATAGTGAGTGGCAAAATGATTGGCAATATATCAGTGCCATTCAAATTATGGCGACTTTATCAGCGTTATTGCATGATTTGGGAAAATCAACGCTTGGCTTTCAACATAAATTAACGCAAGGTAGCACACAGGGCGACCCGTATCGTCATGAATGGATTTCTTTAAAAATGCTGTTGTGGCTAACAAAGGATTGTCAAACAGATACAGCATGGTTAGAACGGTTTGTAGAAATTGATGATTGGTTGGCAAAACAAAAATCATCATTAACTCGTTATTTGCAAACGGATAAATTGGATTTTGCGGATTTGTCCAAATTACCGCCATTGGGCGGGTGGCTTTCTTGGTTGATTGTCAGCCATCATCGTTTACCGCCTTTGACGGATGTGTTTTTCGGTCATAAAGAGCGTCATCAATTTCAATATCACCCGACATCACGATTGTATTTTGAGCGGTCTTTAAGCAAAGTTTATGCTGAATTAAAAGCCCATAATTATTGGGTCAGAAATCCTAAAACATTGGATACTGGCGGCAGGCAGCTCAAAGATTTTTGGCAATTTGAAGAGCGCGTGATTGACAGTAAATCTTGGCAAGGTAGTGTCAAACGCTGGGCAAGAAAAGCCTTACAAGACCCGACACTACAAGCATTATCAGCAAAAAATCAGCCTGTTGATAATGCTATTTTGCTCTATTTATCAAGACTGTGTTTGATGGTTGGCGACCACAATTATTCATCATTAAAAGATAATGATGCTCGCCGTGTAGCAACCCAATCTGCACTTACCCTATTAGCCAATACCGACCGCAACACCCGAAAACCCAAGCAATATTTAGATGAACATTTGCTTGGGGTGGCGTCATTTACTGCACATTTTGCACGCCATTTGCCAATTATTAGCGAGCAATTACCCACACTCATCAAACATCGTCCATTAAGTAAAAATACCGATATTGACCGATTTGCTTGGCAAAATCATGCTTTTAAAATGGCAAAAAATGTACAAGCCGATAGTGATACACACGGCTTTTTTGGGATCAATATGGCATCTACGGGCTGTGGCAAAACGATTTGTAATGCCCGTATTATGTATGCGTTATCTGATGAGAAAAAAGGAGCAAGATTTACCATTGCGTTGGGACTTAGGGTTTTGACCTTACAAACAGGATTAAGTTTACGCAAAGATTTGCATTTAAATGACGAACAACTGGCAATTTTGGTGGGCGGTAGTCAAGTGCGTCAATTATTTGCGATTAATCAACAAGAACAGGCATTAGAGCAGAACACAGACGACCAATCAAGCACCACATGGGGTAGTGAATCGGCAGATGAACTGGTCGATGGGATTGTGGATTTTACCCCCAATTTCCATGCGTTAGATGAACTCAATATTGATACCTTGCTTGGCGAGCGTAAGGCACGAGATTTGTTATTTTCGCCTGTGGTTACTTGCACCATTGACCATTTAATGCAGGCGAGCGAATGCAAACGGGGCGGTGGATATATTGCTCCGATACTTCGCTTGTTAAGTAGCGATTTGATTTTAGATGAGCCTGATGATTTTGACCATCATGATTTGCCTGCATTGGCACGACTGGTGCATTTGGCAGGAATGTTTGGCTCAAAAGTGTTGCTTTCATCGGCAACACTGCCGCCCGATTTGATGACAGGATTATTTGAAAGCTATCTAGCAGGACGAAAATTATTTAATCAAAGTCAAAATAAACCTACACCACAGGTGGTGTGTGCGTGGTTTGATGAGCAAAAAAATGGTACGACCATTGCCCATTGTAGCGATACACAAAATTTTAATGAACATCATCAAACCTTTGTGCAAAAACGTGTGAAATTCTTGCACGAACAGCCCATTCGCCGTAAAGCAACCATTTTGCCTGTTGAGATTGCATATCATCAAGACAAAAAAGCCCAATTTTATACAGATTTGGGGCAAAAAATCATTGATGGTGCAATGGCATTGCATCAATCTTATCATACAGTCAATGAAAAAACAGGGCAATCCATGAGTATTGGCTTGGTTCGGATTGCTAATATCAAACAATTGGTACGGCTTGCATTTTATCTAAAAAATGCTCAAGTGGATAAGGATACACATATTCATGTGGCGTGTTATCACGCTCGGCAGTTATTGGTTTTGCGAAATCAGTTGGAATACGTATTAGATAAAGTCTTAAAACGCAATGAATATGATGAACAGGCGATTTTTGAGCATGAAGAAATCCGTCAGGCGATGGCTAAAAGCCCTGCAAAACATCATATTTTCATGGTATTGGCAACGCCTGTGGCAGAAGTGGGACGAGACCATGATTATGATTGGGCGATTGTTGAGCCAAGCTCCATGCGGTCAATCATTCAGCTTGCGGGGCGAGTATGGCGACATCGTCCTAAAAAACAGGCAATGAATAGCAATATCTTGATATTCAATCATAATATCCGTTATTTACAGTATCATGGCAAGCAGTTGGTTTTTACAAAACCAGGGTTTGAAACCGAGAAATATAAGCTTACAAAACATGATATGACTACGCTGATTGACAATAATACCTTAAATCAAATTGACGCTCGTCCACGCATTTGGACACAAGAAATCAAAGATAAGCCTGAAACATTGGCACAGTTAGAACATGGCTTGATGAACCATTTATTTCATCAAGACAAAACCAATTATGTCAATGCCTATTGGCGAGAAGTCGGCTCATCCAATCGGATACATACGCACCTGCAACAAGTATCGCCATTTCGCCATAGCGATGAGCAACAACAAGAATGGGTGCTTATTCCCAAGCAACTCACAGAAGAGCATGACGATGGCTTTTGTGTGTATGCCGTAGAAGATATTCAAAAAAATGGGTTAAGACATGCCAATACACAAAATGCTTATATTCAGACCATGAATTTTGATTATGAGCATTCACAAATCAGCACTTGGCTTGTGGGCAATGTATATGATGAATTGCAACAGTTACAAACGCATTTGCCTGAACAAAGTTTATCGTATCTGGCAATCCAATTTAGCCGAGTGATGTTACCAAGCGGACAAGGGTATGATAAATGGTATTTTTGCCCATTTTTGGGTATTGTGGCGGAGCGGTTAAGTGCCTAGCTATTGCTTTTAAAATATGATTTAATATGAAATTATAGAAATTAAGGAAGTTTTCGTGATGATAACAAACGACCTTGCTCAAATGGCAGTCAGTAGATTTTTAGAGCAACAGATTGACGCTAAGTCAGAAAAATTGCAAAAACAACTGATGAAAGCCCAAGAAGATGGCAATCATGCTGTCATAACAGAATGTCAGGCTCAAATTGACGAAATCAAACAGAAGTTTGAACGTACACATTGGCTAGATGTTGCTGTAAATAGCATGGCAAAACAGCTTAAATTTGGTACGCACATTTCCAAAGGCATTCACCCTGATGCCAAAGGTGATAATGTCAATTTTGTCCCCAAACAACAACGACCTAATACCTTGGTGGGCACACATAATCTTGCCAATCCTGCATTAGATGCTAATGGCAACGCAGCAGCCCTACCATTGGCATCATTTTTTGATTTTGATGTCGGGCAAGGCGTCAAAGTGCGTGATTTGATTTTGGCTGATAATGAGCAATTTATCGCGTCTTTGTCTGATGATAAAGAGACAGCAAGTTATTATCACGCCTGCTTTAAACAAGTCTTACAAAGCACAATGGAAAATCCAACAACCCATGAACGCAACAAGCAAATGCTTTGGACAGTCAATGATAATACAGCCAATCATTTAGATGAACTGCAATATATCAACATTATTCCGTTATATCCATCTGCTTTGTCTTATGAAGTTTACTTAAAAATTAATCAGTTAAGATATTCTGATGAAAATAAAAAAGCATTAGAAAATCGTTTTAAACTCAATGCCACGCATACACCATATGTCAGCATGAAAGATTTAGCGACCGTACAATTAGGTGGTTCAAAACCACAAAATATTAGCCAGTTGATGAGCCGACAAGGTGGTCGCAATTATTTATTGCCATCATTACCGCCGAAAATTGCACAAAGCCGTGAATTTGCGTTATCTAAATTTGCAGAAAATTTCTTTCATAGCAAAACTTTAAAATATCATATTCGTGATGATTTTGAATATGTCATTCAAGTGGTGAAAGATGCCAGAAACAATGTAGATGTGCGTGATAAACGCAAAGATGCAATAGACCGTATGTTGCATACCATTTTTGCCATTGCACATACATTGCAAGAAAAGTCCGCAGGTTGGTCAAAAGATTATGCTTTGCCACGCTCGCAAAAAATATGGTTAGACCCTTACCGTGCAGATTTGGACGACGAAGAAGAATTTGCCCAGCACAAAGATAAAAATGAATGGCAAAAAGAGATTTTGGAAGACTTTGCGTCATGGTTTAATAATGAGCTGAGAGAGCAATGCCAAAATTTAAAATATGATATTGCTGATGCAGAATTTATAGAGTGGAAACGAGAAATTGAAGATATGCAAGGGCATTATCAGCGTATGGGCAAGGGGGTGTTTTTATGAATGAAAAAATTCCAGTTGGTTACATCTATTTTCACAAAGTGGTGATTTGTGATGCCAATGCTATTTCTAGCCCTTTAACTTTTGGCTTTCCTGCAGTAACAGGCTTTACAGGTGCATTTCACGCTTTATCTCGCACCATGATGGCAGATGTCAGATTTGCTGATTTGGCATTGGGCGGTGTGTTGCTTGCGTGTTATGACTGTACGCCTAAAACCTATCGCACCAGTAAATACCGTGATTACACGTTTAATCAAACCCGAAATCCGCTTAAAAAAGATGGCAGTACAGCATCTATTGTGGAAGAAGGTAAATGTAATTTGGTGATGAGTTTTGCTCTAGAAGTATTGGCAAATGACCTAATTTCTGAACAACTAAGTCAGGAATTAACCCAATTTTTATCGCAAGCGATTTTCAAACAGCGAATTGCAGGCGGTAGTGTGATGGGCATTGCCAAAACAGACCCTGTACGATATTTTGATTTTGAAAAAATACAAGAACTTGTACCATTATTAATGCCTGCATTTGTATTGATGGACGCAAGTGTCGAGTTTAGCGAGTTGATTGCCCAAGCGCAAAGTCAAAACCCTAAAACGACACCGCTTGATGTGCTGTTAGATGTTTGCACACTACATCATATTCCTGAATTGGATATTGATGGCAATACCAAATGGCATACCCAGTCTATTAAAACAGGATATGGTTGGCTTGTCCCCATGCCGATGGGCTATCAAGCAATTAGTGAGCAGTTTGACGCAGGCAAAATGGCAAATGTGCGTAATCCTGAATATCCAAGCCAATATGTAGAAGCCGTTTATGGTTTGGGTAAATGGGTGTATCCACACCATTTAAAAGATAACATTGAAACCGCATTTTGGCGGCAACAGTATGATGAAACTGGACTGTATTTACTAACGCAAGCGACATCATCATAAATATTTTTAATGAAATTTAAGGAGTTTGTTTTATGAGCAAATTAACAACTGCAAGTGTATTGGCGTTTGAACGCAATTTGGACATTTCTGATGGTTTTATGGCACAAAAAAATAGCCAAGATGAAAAAAGCGTGGCGACTCCTGTGCGTATTCAAGAAAAATCCATTCGTGGCACAATCAGCAACCGTTTGAAAAATAGCATTACTGCTGACCCTGCCAAATTAGATGCCGAAATTGAAAAAGCCAATTTACAAAAAGTGGATTCAGCGTCTTTATTGGAAGAAAATGATACATTGATTGTATCATGGACGTGCAAAGTATTGCCTTTTGATGGCAAGCCAAATGTGTGTAATGACCAAGCCTATCAAAGCAAATTATTGGCAACAGTACAAGATTATTTACAAGAACACGGCGTTAAAGAATTGGCACATCGTTATGCGACTAATATTGCCAATGCTCGTTGGTTATGGCGTAACCGTGTGGGTGCAGAAAAAATTACGGTATTTGTAACGTGTAAAATTGCAGATAAAGAACACACTTTAATCTTTGATGCGAAAAACATTTCGGTACACGATTTTGCAACTAAAAATGATGAATTGGCCACTTTGGCAAATTGGATTGAACAGGGTTTAACCAATCAAGCTTTTGTGATTTTGAATATTAAAGCCGAAGCGATTGTCGGGTTTGGTCAAGAAGTGTATCCGTCACAAGAATTGATTTTGGATACAGGTAAAACCAAAAGCAAAGAGTTATACAAAATCAATGATAAAGCGGGTATGCATTCACAAAAAATTGGCAATGCCATTCGCACTATTGATACATGGTATCCAGATGCACAGTTTCCGATTGCGATTGAGCCATATGGTGCAGTAACGACCATGGGTACAGCTTTTCGTCAACCTAAACAAAAACAAGATTTCTACAGCTTATTTGATGGTTGGGTGTTGAAAGATGAAAAACCAAGCGTCGAAAATCAACATTATGTGATTGCAGTATTGATTCGTGGCGGTGTGTTTGGTGCAAGTGGGAAAGAATAATGCAATTTTATCAAGAAATCACCTTATTGCCTGATGTAGAGCTTAGTCCATATTTTTTATGGACTAAGGTTTACACCCAACTTCATCTTGCCTTTGTTGAACAGCAAGATGATGATGGCAAAATCGCCTACGGTGTCTCATTTCCGCAGTACCGCCTAAATGCCGATAAGCAAATTGGCTTTTTGGGGTTTAAAGTGCGTATTTTTGCACAAACAGAGCAGGCGTTGCAGACATTAAACCTCACAAAATGGCTGGAGCGGCTCACCGACTATGTGCATATGACCAGTATTCGTGCTGTGCCTCAAGATAAAATTACAGGTTTTTCACAGTATTACCGAGTAATTCCAAAAATGCCTTTGGATGAGCGTATCAGCCATCAGGCGGCTCGCCATGGTGTATCGCTAGAGGCAGCTGCCGAGCATCTAAAAGGCTATCAGACCCAAGCGACCATTGAGCCATTTATTCGTATGCCAAGCCAAAGCACAGGACATGACTTTGCCCTACGCATCGGCAAAAAGCCTACCGATGGCATTGGCGATGGCAAATTTGGCACCTATGGACTTGGTCGCAGTGCAGGCGTGCCTGAGTTCTAAGTCCATGATGTGCATTGATTGAGACTTGAAGGTCCACCTTCGAAAGGTGTAAACTTGAGCGCCGATTTAAGTCCAACTTTACCAATGGGTAAATAAACGATAGGTCTGCTGGCCTATCGTTTGTTTTGGAGTATTTAATATGCTGTTTATGCTGATGACAGCGCTAACGCCTATCGTTTTGATGGTGTTGCATCATCGATACACCCATGATTCTTTGCCGACATGGGCGCTGTTTTTGGTATGTGTATTTGCCACTTGGCTTGTCATTCAGCTTGGCGTGTGGATTGTTGAGATGCAGCGCGAAGCGCATTTAGCCAGCTTTGATTTGAATGGGGATGGGCTGTTTAGTGGTGATGAGCTGACCGCAGAACAGCATATGGCGATGATGGCAACAGCAAATGATACCGCTCAAGCACTTGCACCGGTGACGGGTGCGATTTTTGCAGTCGTGTATGTTGGTGGACTACTGATTGTGCGTCAGCTGATTCGGTTGATCAAAAATGTATAAAAAATGGTGGCGATGGCTAATGATCACCACCAATATAACCTGCTGATACCTAAATAAGCCGATTATTTGATGAGCTTAAAGACAATGATTTAAGCCAACGCATCCACAATTTTACCATGAATGCCTTCAAAGCCACCGTTTGACATGATAATGATGGCATCGCCTGCTTGAGCATGGGTTTGGATATGAGAGATGATACCATCAATGCTATCAAGCACCAGCTGATTTTTTGCATCGCCAATCGCATCCACCAAGCCCCAAGTCAGACCCTTTGGTTCATACCAAATCACCTGATCGGCAAGTGATGCTGATGGTGCTAAGCTGTCGCGATGACTGCCCAGTTTCATCGTATTTGAGCGGGGCTCAATGATCGCCCAGATACGGCGGCCTGCTAGACGTTTTTTGGCACCATCTAGCGTGGTCGTGATGGCGGTCGGATGATGGGCAAAATCATCAAAAACCAAGATATCACCCACATCACCGATCAGCTCCATGCGGCGTTTGATACCACCAAAAGCCGATAGTGCCGCACATGCAGCTTCGACACTCACGCCGATGTGATGAGCGGCAGCGATGGCGACCAGGCCATTATTGACATTGTGTAGGCCGCTCATACCCCAATGCACTTCACCACTCTCATCACCAAAACGCACACCAAACACTGAGCCATCCGCTTTCATCAGCGTTGCCTGCCAGTCGGCATCAGCGTCGATAGCGGTGCGTAGCACAGGTGTCCATACACCTTTGGCTAGTGTCTGTTCTAGGCTGTCGGTATCAGATGGCATGATGATCTGCCCTGAGCTTGGGATCATGCGAATCATATGGTGAAACTGTGTCTGAATGGCGTCTAGATTGGCAAAAATATCCGCATGATCGTATTCAAGATTGTTCAAAATCGCTGTCGTTGGGCGATAATGCACGAACTTAGAACGCTTATCAAAAAATGCCGAATCATACTCATCCGCTTCGATGACAAAATACTGCTCGCCCAAGTGGCTAGAATGGGCAAAAGCACGCTGTAGGCGCTCATCTTCGGTAGCAACCAATGGCACGCCACCAATCAAAAAGCCAGTATCAATCCCAGCGTGCTGCAAAATCCATGACAGCATGGTCGTGGTCGTGGTCTTGCCATGCGTACCTGCGACAGCAAGCACATGGCGATTTTTTAGCACTTGTTCATAAAGAAATTGTGGGCCAGATGTATAAGGCAAGTGCTGATCGAGCATATACTCTACCGCTTCCATGCCGCGCTTACAGGCATTGCCCACCACCACAAGATCAGGGGCAGGGTTTAGATGCTCAGCTTTGTACCCTTCCCAAATCTCCACACCAGCGTCCTGTAGTTGTGTGCTCATCGGAGGGTAGATGTTGGTATCTGAGCCAGTGACAGTATGACCCAGATCACGAGCCAGTAGGGCAAGCGATCCCATGAATGTGCCACAGATACCAAGAATATGAATGTGCATAATTGACCTTTAAAAAATATAAAACTGCAATATCGGTGTGGTTAAATTAGGGTTGGTTTTTTAAGATTTTTTTCAAAATAAACCCTTGTACCACCAAAGCAAAGACAAACATAATCAGCGCTTGAGCGGGGATGGATAGCCCAAGTACCGTCCAGTCGATGATGGTGCAGTCGCCAGGGGCTGCCAGTACTTTTGAGAAGACATCACCCATCGGCATGGTCTCAAGCATATAGTTGAGACCTGGGCCGCATTCGACCATCTCCATGGATGGGAAATAGTGAATCCAGGTATGGCGAGCGGCGACGCCAAGCCCCCACAGCGTGCCTGCCATACCACCGAGCCAAAATAGCAGACGCAATGTTTTGCCTTTTGGGTTAAAGATGGCTGCCAAAAACGCAAACACGCCCAAAATCCACAAGCCAATCCGCTGAAAGATGCATAGCGGACAGGGGTCAAGGAACAAATAATTTTGTAGATAAGCAATGACAAATACACTGACCACGACCGCCATGACGATCAGTAGGGCATTTAGGGTGCGATAACTTAGGTTCATGAGGCGCTCCAGTTAGCGATAAGCTTGTACATAATCATAAAAATCGACGGTATCTGCCGCTTCTAGGCGTGCTTGTTCGGCGACGGATTCGGCGGCGATGGCATCAAATTTGGCTTCATCTTCACGGCTTAACGCATGGCGTGATAGCTCGGCTTGATGCTTTTGCGCCAGTAGCTTGCCCAGCGCCCATGTGCCACCTGCTCGGCGTGAGTCGGCTTCGATTTGGGCTGACAAAGTAAAGTCAGGATTGGTGGCCTTGCCTTGCATCATCGCCAGTGCAGTGCGATAGTCATTGCCACCGTGATGCGCATCAAAGGCATCGGCGATGATTTGCATCTGAGTCAGATGATGGACGATCCACTCATGCAGGCAAGCATCGCCAGTCTCTGTACTGATGCTGATGCCATGCTTGCGACCGTGATTGACGACGGTTTCGATGTTTTTATTGAGCTGTTTTTCTTCATCTGGCAAGAGTGCAGGCGAGTCTGTGAGAAGGCAATACAACGCCAAGACTTCCAAAAAGCACGCCGTCGGCACGCTGATGCCGATATCGACATAGGGATCCAAATCGATCGCACGAAATTCCACATAAGCAATGCCGCGCGCTGCCAGCGCTGCCGTTGGTGTCTCGCCAGATTTGGTGGCTTGTTTTGGTCGGATGGGGCTGTAGTATTCGTTTTCGATTTGTAGAATGTGGCTATTAATCTGAATTGGGTTGCCGTTTTCATCATCGACGCCGATGGCCTCAAAGTCCTTAAACGGCGTACCAATCGCCTTACGCAGTCCTGCGATATATTCATCCAGATCATTATAGCGAATATCTAGATCTTCTTGGACGCTGTTGGTGTAGCCAAGCTTACCCATGCGTAGGCTGGTACCATTTGGCTGATAATAGCTGCAAGTCTCGCCAAGCTGCATCAGATGATGCGCACGACCACTCAAAAATGTCCCACAGACAGCAGGGCTGGCACCGAGTAGATATAGCACCAGTGGCGTTAGGCGTTTAAAGTTACGAATCAGTGCCAGATATTTGGCGTTTTTAAAGCTTGCCAAATCCTTGGTATCACCATCGGCAGCATGCCATGCCGTGAATAGGTCATCCCCGATGGATAAATTATAATGTAAGCCAGCAATTGTCTGCATCTTGCGACCATAACGCACGCCAAGCCCTGAGCGATATAGGGTTTTGAGCTTGCCGATATTGGATGTGCCATAGTCTGCCAGCGGGATGTCGCTGTCGGTATCGGACGACATACATGGCATCGACATCGGCCACATCAGCTCATTATTCTCCAGCGAGCGATGTACCAGCACATGTAGATCGCGAAGCATATCCAAAGCTTCTTTGATCGATGGCTTGGGATCGGTGATGAGCTCAAGCAGATTTTCGGAATAATCAGTGGTGATGTACGGATGGGTCAACTTTGAGCCAAGCTTGGTCGGGTGAAAGGTCTTGGCAGAATAGCCATCTGGCTGCATGCGTAGGCCTTCTTTTTCGATGCCGCGTTGCATCCCTGAGACCAGATGCGGGACAAACCAAGTAGGTAGGGTGAAGCTTGAGTGCGTCATGGTGTGATTCTTATATGGTGGTTGCTTGTTAATTAATGCTTGTTATTATAAAGACAAGCAAACCGCTTGGCAAAATAATTTGGAGTGTTATTGTGTGCTGCTTTTGCATATCAATAGGCAAAAACTGCACACAAGCGCTCAGATAGAGAACGATGAACCGCAGCCGCAGGTGGTGGTGGCGTTCGGATTATTGACAATAAAGCGAGAACCTTCAAGCCCTTCGGTGTAGTCGATGGTCGAGCCTGCCAAGTACTGATAGCTTAATGAATCCACCACCAGTATCTCTGTGCCGTTATCAAAAGTGGCATCATCATCGCCCAATTCTTCAGCAAAATCAAAGCCATAGCTAAAACCAGAACAGCCGCCGCCCGTCACATAGACACGCAGCATCAAAGCATCATTGCCTTCAGCGGCTTTGAGCTTGGCAAGTTTGGCGGCAGCATTGTCTGTCAAGGTGAGACCTGTATTCATAATTACCCTGTCATCCATCATCAAAAGTTGTCATTTAAATAAGACCGATTGTCAATTATACAAGGTTTTGGTGTGGAAAATAAGTGCTTTTTGGTAAACTTGGTAAGTGGTCATTGCAGAATCTGTCAGTAAATGAAGCTTGCCATCATCTATCTGCCATTGCATAAAACTGATTGATGGTTCTGCTTGGGCGGCGATCATTCATCAATCATGCAAAAAGCGGTGAAGTGGCAAGCTTCACCGCCGGTTAAAAGATGAATTATTTTATGAGTGATTAAACAAGCGTACCCATTTTGCCGCTGTGATAGTCCTCATAAGCTTGACGCAGGCGTTCTGGGGTATCCATCACAAAAGGGCCATCAAATAGGATCGGGCCTTCGGCAGGCGCACCGCCCAAAAGTGCCAACTCAACGGGCGCATCACCAGCGCTAAGCTTCACCGTATCGCCTGCGCCAAAGACCGCCAAGCCCTCAGAGCCAAGCAGCTCGCCATTACCAAGTGGCAGCTGCCCTTTGGTGACATACACGCCAAGCTCTTCGGCGTCGATGCTGAGCGCCACTGTGGTGTTCGCTGGCAGCTTGATATAAGCAAACACTGGCTCACTGACCGTCTGTAACGGACTTCTGATGCCATCGACCACCCCTGCGATGATGCGGATCTCAGCGCCGTTTTTATTGAGTTTGGGGATTTGGGCTTGGCGCAGCGAACGATAGCTTGGCTCGATGAGTTTTTTATTTGGCGGTAGGCTCGTCCACAGCTGTAGGCCGTGTCTTGGACTGGTTGGCTGTTCGGCATGGATGATGCCACGACCAGCACAGATGTACTGCGAGTCGCCTGCTTTGATGGTGTCAGAAAAGCCAAAACTGTCACGATGCGCCACGCCGCCCTCGATCAGATAGCTAAACACCTCGATGCCTGCGTGCGGATGTGGGCGATCGCCGATACCACGCAACCCTTCATGGCGATAATGGTCAATGAACACAAATGGCCCAAGCGATGTGCGCTGATGTAGCGGCAAGGCACGCCACAGCAACATCTCGCCATCATCGATGTGTTTGTTGGCAGAATAGATGGTGGTCAGTTGTCTTAGTTTCATGGTCATACTCCGTGTGATTTGTTAGTCATAGTGTAAGGGCTGATACGCCGCCGAACAATAGCACATCGGACAACAGCCAGTTGCAAAAATGCAAAGATAAATCCGAGGGCAAAGCAAAAAAATCGGTGAAGGGATAAGCTTCACCGGTGGAGTGTTCTAAGGTATGGTTATTATGGTTGTTTTTTGTTGTTATGGGCATAGTGTACGCCCAAGCATCACAGTGAACAAGGGGCAAATTTGCAACAACGACTTGCAAATTTGCAAAGTTGCTACCGTGTTACAATCCATCCCACGCCATTTGGCTAAAGTTGATGATTTTTGGATGGCTTGGACGCTCGCTCTGCTGTTGTAGTGCTTTACTGCGATGCACCAAAAAGTCCAAAAGATGATTGCGGATTTTATAATAATGCGCATGATGGTGGATATTATCCCTGTGGCGAGGCCTTGGAATGGTATTTTCTACAATCTCCGCCAAAAACGCCCGTGGGCCATTGCTCATCAAAAATATGCGGTCAGCCAGCAAAATCGCTTCATCAATATCGTGGGTAATCATAAACACCGTCTGCTGTGTTTCATCAACGATATTGACAAGCTCATCTTGAATCACCCCACGAGTCAACGCATCGAGCGCCCCAAACGGCTCGTCCATCAGTAGTAATTCAGGCTGTGTGGCAAAAGCACGAGCAATCCCCACACGCTGTTTCATACCCCCTGACAGCTGGCTTGGCTTTTTGTCTTTGACTTTGGCAAGTCCGACCATGTTAAGATAAAAATCAATTTTTTGAGCAAGGTCGCTTGTGCTGATGGTTGGCGTTTTGGCTTTTAGGGCAAAGCCGATGTTGTCGCCGACAGTCAGCCATGGTAGTAGCGCATGACTTTGGAACACCACGCCACGCTCAAGGCTGGGTTTCACCACTTCTTTGCCATTCATGAGGATACTGCCTGATGTGGCGTTTTCAAGTCCTGCCAAGGCATTTAGAATTGTTGATTTGCCACAGCCTGAATGTCCAATCAAGCAGATGAACTCATTTTTATAAATATCAAAATTGACATTTTCAAAGACATTCTCGCCATCGCCGTAGCGTTTGGACAGACTGCCAACTTCAATTAATTTGCCATCATTATTCAACATAGCTCACCTTTTTTTGTAGCACGCCAAACAGCATATCCAGCACCATGCCCACAAGACCGATGAGTAGCACAGCAAAAATCACATTGGCAAGCGATAAATTATTCCACTGATTCCACACAAAATAGCCAATGCCTGTACCACCCACGAGCATTTCGGCAGCGACAATGACAAGCCATGCAATGCCCATAGAAATGCGCATACCCGTAACAATGGTCGGTGCGGCGGCAGGAATGACAATCTTGGTCGCAGTCTGCAAGGGCGATAATTCCAGCGTCTTGGCGACATTACGCCATTCACGGCGGACAGATGCCACCCCAAAGGCGGTGTTGGTCAGCATCGGCCAAATAGAACAAATAAAAATCACAAAAATGCTCGATGCATTAGAATCCTTGATGGTATAAAGAGCAATCGGCATCCATGCAAGCGGTGAAATCGGCTTTAAAATCTGTACAAACGGTGTGGCAGCAGCGCCCAAAATCGGCGACATACCGATGGCATAGCCAAGCGGAATCGCCACCATCATCGCAAGCAAAAAGCCTAACAGCACTCGCCCGATAGAGTACCCAAGCTGAATGCCGATGCCCTTATCGTTTAGGCCGTTATCATAAAAGGGATTGGATAGGTGCTTGGCGGCTGTTTGCCCAAAGTCGCTCGGCGTAGGAAATTCGCTCTTTTGGCTTGCGACCAATGCACCAGGCTCGGTAAATTCAGGAATATCACCCATCAGTACGCTGTACTCAAGTTTGAGCGGGTCGGTCGGTGCATAGACCTTTTGTGGCAAGGTCGCCCATTGCCAGACGCCAAGCGTCGCAAGCACGATGAGCAGGGATAATAGATAGCCTTTGGTTTTGGTTGTCAGTTTCATACGCTCACCTTTTGACCGATGGCAAAGGAATTGATGTACTCATCAGGACGGCTTGCGTCAAAGTCTTTGCCCATCACGGTGATTTTCGGCTCGTTTTCTTTGACGGTGTAGCCCATTTCTTGCATTTGTTTTTTGGCATCGGTGAGCATAAACACTTGATTTGCGATGTCTTGATAATTGATGTTGTCTTTTAGATAGCCCCAGCGTTTCATTTGAGACAGCATCCACACTGCCACCGATTGCCACGGCATCACATCAAAGCCCATGCGGTCAGGGAAATCTTGGACATTGCCCACGCCATCAGCAAAACGCCCCATGATGGACTGGCGTAGCACCAATTCAGGCTGACCTAAGTATTTGGCAGGCGAGAGTAGTTTGGATAAGTCTTTGCGAATGCTTGGCTCATTTGCCATGACATTGGCTTTGATAATCGCCCGATACATCGCCAAAAAGGTCTGCGGATTTTCATTGATGAACGCCCCCGAAGTACCAAACGAACAGCACGGATGACCCAGCCAAATATCACGGCTAAGCGTGTGAATATAGCCTGCTTTATCCCAAACGGCACGCTGATTGAACGGCTCAGGTCCAAAAAAGCCGTCAATGTTGCCTGCTTTTAGGTTGGCAATCATATCAGGTGGTGTGGTAAGTCTTAGTTTGACATCTTTGTCAGGGTCCAGTCCATGCTCTGCTAGAAAATATCTGAGCAGATAATTATGAATGCTATGCTCAAAAGGAATGGCGAAGGTAAAGCCTTTCCAGTTGCGTGGGTCTTTATTATCAGCGTGCTTGAGTGCCATCACCAGAGCCTGACCGTTGGTGTTTTGGATGGCGGCGACTTTCATGTCTTGTTTGGCTGAGCCTAAGCCAAGACTGATGGCAAGTGGCATCGGCGCTAAAAAATGCGTCGCATCAAGCTCTCGGTTCATCATCTGGTCACGCACGAGCGCCCATCCCGCCCGCTTATGCAAATTGGCCTTGATGCCTTGCTCTTCATAATAACCTAAGGGGTCAGCCATGATGAGCGGTGTTGAGCACAAAATCGGCAAAAAGCCAATGTCCACGCTCTTTTTTTCAGGTTTTAGCACATCAATGGCGGCAGCTTCTTGTAGGCTTGACAGTGGCAAGACGCTGGCGATGGCGGCAAGGGCAGCGCCTTTACCCACCGATTTTAAGAACGCGCGACGAGTCGGCTCATGCGGAAACAGCGCCTTGACTACCACCGCTTCAATCATGTCGGTGGCGGTGTGTTCGCTGCGGCTGTCGTTTTGGACATGGGCAAATCGCTCATCGAGAAGCAAGCTTTGATTACACTCGCTTTGGCTTCTATGCTTGCCACACGAGCAGCCAAATTTGATCAGCTTATCATCAAAGGGGCGAAAAATATTAGGCATAATAAATACTTAGAATAAAAAAACAGCACCATGTTACACCGAGTAGGTCGGCATGGTAAATTCACTTTTAGGATATGGTTATAACTTCAGCTCAATCTTGGCAGTCGTCACGCCATCACGCTCTTGGGTCATCACAAACAGCGTGTCGCTATCATCAGTGATTTGCCAGTCGCAAGTTTTGTCAGGATTGCCTGTGACCGAGACGATGATGGACTTGGTCTTTAGGCGTACCAGTGGCGACTTGTGTTGATAGCCTGCGTGTGGCAAAGACAAGATTTCGTGGCTGATGGCGGCAGCTTGTTCACGCAGTGGCGCGACAAAACGGCATGGCTTACCGTCAATCACGATACAGTCACCGATGGCAAAAATATGTGGATTGGAGCTACGCAAGGTATGGCTATCGACGATGATACCTTGTGGGGTGTGCTCGATGTTCGCCATGCGTGCCAAGCGATTATCGGTAATAAGTCCTGTGCTTGCCACGATTTCATCGACAGTGATGATGGTGTCATCAAGCTTGATTTGATAGCCGTCCGCAAGCTTGTCGATGCCATGCACCGTGGCACTGCCATGATAGCGGATGCCGATGCCAGAGAGTGCGTCTTGGACTTTTTGCCCTGCAATCGGTGGCAGGATTTCGGCAAGAGGCAACTCATCACGGTTGATGAGTGTGACCTGATGACCTGCTTTGGCGATGTCTTCAGCAAGCTCCACGCCAATCATACCAGCACCGATGATGGCGATGTGTTGGTTTGGGCGGGCAGACAGTTTGGCTTGTAATTGACCAAACATATCAATGTGATTAATCCGCCAGACTTTATCAGCAGGCAGGCTTGGTGGTAAAAATGGTGTCGCCCCTTGAGCAATAATCAAATGGCGATAGCCAAAATCACCCCGTGTCGTGCGTACCAGCTGTTTATCGCTGTCAATGGCGGTGGCAAAGGTATGGGCAATCAGGTTGACATCGAGCGTTTTGGCAAGGTCAATCGCTTTTTTGGTGATGAGCACATCAGGCGTTTTGTTTTGGCTGATGGCAATGGACAGCTGTGGCTTCATATAACGGTCGCCACTGTCAGCGGTGATGAGCGTGATAGGGATGCAGTCATCAAGCTTGCGTAGCGCTTCAATCGCTGTCCAACCTGCCGTACCACCGCCGATGACGATGACGCCATTATCCGCACAGGGCTTGGCGATGACTGCCAAGGTTTCTCGCTGAACAAAGGGCTCAAAGTCTCGTTTGGTCACGCCACACAGTGGGCACATCCAGTCGTCAGGAATGTCTTCAAAGCGAGTGCCAGCAGGCAGTCCACCATCAGGGTCGCCCAATTTTTCATCATAAATCCAGCCACAAGCACGGCACAGATATTGTCGCCATGCGCCACGACCATCGGTTGGGTTGCCGTCTTTGTCCATGTTCATAGGTGCTATCATGTCACTCATTGCTCATTCCTTAGGTTGGTGATACATCGCTCATCAGCTGCTGCGATAGACTGCGTAGGTGCTTGATGGCAGGCGTGACAATCGCCACAAAATGCGCTTCACGAATACGACGCTGTGGTGCGGCAGTCATCAGATAGCCCTTTGCCCCTTGGTGTAGTAGCGCAGCTTGGGTGGCGGTGAGTGATAATTGTGCCCCTTGGATACGAGCATCTAGCACATCTAGGAAAAATTCTTTGTGCGACTCAAACGGTGTCTTGGCAAGGTCAAGCGTGCGTGCCACAAGCTTATCTAGCGACTCTTGCAATGTGCCTGCTTGGTCTTCTAAGTATTGATTGACATGGCAAAGCTGAGCATCAACAGCGGTGATGTCATGAATCGCCCCTTGGATGATGCCTGCACCAATGCCAAGTTGCATCAGTACAAACGCCCCACGAATACGCTCAATAAAGGCTTTGGCAGGGTCGGCGATGATGGTCTCTGTCGGCACAAAGTATTGATTAAGCTCAATTTGCCAAGTGCTTGAGCCTTCCATACCGCTAAAGGTCGGGCAGGCGTTCAGTTGCCATTGTCCACGGCGTGCTTCATCAAATTTAAGTAAGAAAAATACATCTTTATTTTCATCATCCACGCGAGCGATGGCACCGCAGTATTGGTTCGGCGCAATGTGGCTAATCCATGGCAGTGTACCCGACACCACATAGCCGCCATCGACTTTGGTCGCTCGCAAAATCATCGATTCGATATTGGCAAAGGTTTTCATTGGATTGGACAATGCCGTACCGCCAAAGCTGTCGCCCACGATATGACTTGGCAGGATATTCGCCTTTAAAGCGGTATTCTCTGATTGGTCAAGATACAGACCGCACACTTGATGACACCATGACAAAAAGCCTGTCGTGCCGCAGACTTCCCCAATCTTGGCAGTGGCAAGAATGGCATCGCCAAAGCGACTACCTTGGCTAGACAGATGTGCCGAAAACGCCCCAAGGCGAGCCAGCTGTGCCATCTCAGCAGTTGGATAATAGCCCTTATCAATGGCGATGGGGTCAAGTGATTGTTTAGCGCATTGGCTGATATTATTCAGAAAATCGGGTGATTGCCATGCCAAGATGGTATCAGTGGCGGGATTAATGGCTGAAGTGTCGGCAAAATATGAGTCAAACGAATGCATACAAGACCCCAAGTGGTGCAATGGCTTAAAATTTAAATAAACAGATTATTATAGACAGGTGCGTGGCAAATTTCTTATTCTGTTTTTGACTAAGGATAGGTATTTATCGGTACATCATTTGGATATCAATACAACTAAGTCTTATTTGGCTATTGAGTTGCCTACTTATCAGGGTGCGAAGTGTGGTTGCTTTTCTATGTCTGAATGTTTATGATAGCACCATCTGCAAACCAATTTATTGATAAGCAATGAAACAAATATTTTTAACCCCTCATCAATCAAAATATTACGCTTGGCTGCTCACCCGTCAGGCACAAAGCGGCAGCATGGATTCGCTGGCAAGCACTTTGGTTGATTCACAAGTGGATTTAAATCCGCATCAGGTTGATGCCGCTTTGTTTGCCTGTCAGAATCCTTTGTCGAAGGGCGTGATTTTGGCGGATGAAGTTGGTTTGGGTAAAACCATTGAGGCAGGTTTGGTGATTTTGCAGCGCTGGGCAGAGCGCAAGCGCCATATTCTGATTATCACCCCCGCCAATCTGCGTAAACAGTGGCATCAAGAATTGCAGGAAAAATTCGGTTTGCAAGGTATGATTTTGGAAGCCAAAAGCTATAACGCCGCCAAAAAAGAAGGCGGCAACCCTTTTCGCCAAAATATGCCGATTATCTGTTCCTACCAATTTGCCAAAGCAAAGGCACAAGACATCAAGGCAATCGGCTGGGACTTGGTGGTGATGGACGAAGCGCACCGCCTGCGCAACGTCTACAAAAAAGGCAATGTCATTGGCAAAGCCTTGCAAGAAGCGCTGGCAGATGTTTCCAGTAAAGTCCTGCTCACAGCCACACCGTTGCAAAATTCCCTGCTTGAACTTTACGGCTTGGTCAGCATGATAGACGGGCGCATTTTCGGTGATTTGGAGAGCTTCCGCAGCCAATTCGGCACCAGAGCCACCGAGCAAACCTTGGCAAGCCTGCGCCAGCGCTTAAATCCCGTGTGCAAACGTACCTTGCGTCGGCAGGTTCAGGCCTACGTTCCCTATACCCAGCGCCTTGCCATCGTGCAAAGATTCACGCCATCCGATCAGGAACAAGCCTTCTCTTCACTGGTTGCCGACTATCTGCGCCGCCCAAATCTGCAAGCCATGCCCGAAGGTCAGCGACAGCTGATTTCTTTGGTGTTGTGGAAATTGCTTGCTTCCAGCAGCCGCGCCATTGCAGGCGCTTTGGATACCATGAGCAAGCGCTTGCAAGGCGTGTTGGACAAATCCAAGCCACAAGATTTGGTGGAAATCCTCGATGAAGACTATGAAAGTCTCGATGAAACCGCCGAAGAATGGGAAGAAGAAACCGAAACCAATATCCTGACGGCAGACCAATACCAAGCCATTGCCGATGAAATCGAAGAACTCAAACACTTCAAACACCTCGCCGAAAATATCCGCGAAGACGCCAAAAGCCGTGCCTTATTAACCGCACTTGAACGCGCCTTTGCCGAACTTTCCCACTTGGGTGCCGCACAAAAAGCCATCATCTTTACCGAATCCAAACGCACGCAAGATTATCTGCTGCAATGCCTGTCTGAAACGCCTTACGCAGGCAAAAACGGCGAAGGCATCGTTTTGTTCAATGGCACCAACAGCGATGAAAAAGCGCAAAAAATCTATAAAAACTGGCTCAAACGCCACGAAGGCAGCGACAAAATCACTGGCTCCAAAACCGCCGACACCCGCGCTGCGCTTGTGGAATATTTCAAAGAGCAAGGCACGATTATGATTGCCACCGAAGCTGGCGCAGAAGGCATCAACCTGCAATTTTGCTCGCTCATCATCAACTACGATTTGCCGTGGAACCCGCAACGCATCGAACAGCGTATCGGTCGTTGTCATCGTTACGGGCAAAAGCACGATGTGGTGGTAGTCAATTTTGTCGATGAAAGCAACGAAGCCGACGTACGCGTGTATGAACTCTTGGAGCAAAAATTCCAACTCTTTAACGGCGTATTCGGTGCCAGCGACGAAGTATTGGGTGCCATTGGCTCCGGCGTGGACATTGAGCGACGCATTGCCGATATTTACCGACATTGCCGTCTGTCCGAAGACATTAAAGTAGCTTTCAATGAGCTACAACGTGGGCTATCGGATGAAATCAACCAAAACATGGTTAAAGCCCGCCAAACCCTTCTGGAAAATTTCGACGAAGAAGTGCGCGATAAACTGCGCATCCGCGACCAAGAAAGCCGTGATGCACTCAAAAAATACGAACGCATCCTGCTGGATTTAACCCAAAGCGAACTGGCGGAATACGCCGATTTTGATGCAGAAGGGTTTACGCTCAACAGTCTGCCTGAAAACCTTTCAGACGGCCTAGGCACCGTTGCGTTAGGGCGTTACGAGCTGCCGCGCAAAAGCGGTGAAGCCCATCTTTACCGCATGGGCCACCCCTTGGCGCAAGCCATCATCACCCAAGCCAAAAACCACGCCTGCCCGAGAGTGCGCCTGCAATTTGACTATCAGGCACACGGCAGTCGCATCAGCACGCTGGAAGCCTATCGCGGTCAAAGCGGGCAGCTTGTCGCCAAACTCATCAGCATCAGTGCATTGAAAGACACCGAACAGCATTTGCTGATTGCCGCCGTTACTGACAGCGGCGAAGCCTTGGCAGCCGACGACCCCGAAAAACTCTTGAAACTGCCCGCCCGTGTGCTTGGTGCAAGTGCACAAACAAGCATTCAGACGGCCTTATCCGCCGATATCGACCACCGCCGCCAACAACTGCAAAACGACGCAACAAACCGCAATCTGGGTTACTTTGAGCAGGAAGTACAAAAACTCGACGACTGGATGGACGACCTCAAACATGGCTTGGAGCAAGATATCAAAGAAACCGACCGCGAAATCAAAGAAGCCCGCCGCACCGCCGCCACCGCCGCCACGCTGGAAGAAAAGCTTGCTTGGCAGAAAAAACAGCGCGAACTGGAAAACAAACGCAGCAAACAGCGGCGCGAACTGTTTGACAAACAAGATGAAATTGAAAACCAACGCAACCGGCTGATTGAAGAGCTGGAAGAGCAGTTAAAGCAGCAGGTTGATGAAGAAGAATTGTTTTTTATTGAGTGGGAGATAATTTAAATGAGTAAACGAATTGAAATGCGAGGTTCAGTATGGAATCAATGGGATTTACATATCCATACGCCAGCATCTTTTCATTGGAATGGTGAAAAATTTAATGGCGATAAGGCTCATGATGATCAGTTGATTGATCAAATGATTGATGCGCTAAATAAAGCAGAGCCAGAGGTTTTTGCCATCATGGATTATTGGACATTTGACGGTTGGTTTAAATTAAAGAACCGTTTAAATGAACCTGATGCACCTGAATTGAAAAAGGTTGTTTTTCCTGGTATTGAATTACGTTTGGTTGCACCAATGAAAGGTCGACTTAATGCTCATGTGATTTTTTCTGACACAATTGAAGACCAAGACTTACAAAATTTTAAATCTTTCTTGAATGTTGCTATTTTAGACGAACCTCTATCGGATTTGGCATTGAAGAAATTGGCGAGACAAGCTGGAAGTGACAAAATCGCAAAGCATAGCCTTAATATGGATGAAATAAACGGTTCAGATGAGGAGGCTCTCAAAGCTGGTTCTATTATAGCTGAAGTCACAGCAGAGTCTTATAAAAAGGCAATTTCAAAAGTACCAAATTGTCAGGCTATCGGATTTATGCCATTTGATACTAATGATGGTTTAAGTGAGGTAGACTGGTCTGAACATTATGCTTACTCAATGTCTTTATTTCAAAGTTCGCCAATATTTGAGACGCGAAAACTTGACTTAAGAGATGCTTTTGTTGGAGAGAAGACAACAAATAATCAAAAATATTTTCGTAATTTTCAGGAGGCGCTTGGTAACATTCCTCGTCTAGCTGTTTCAGGTAGTGATGCACATTGTTTTATTGGGCAATCTGAGGATAATGACCGTAGGGGCTATGGAGATTTTCCATCAAATAAAAAAACATGGATAAAAGCGGATTGCTCTTTTGATGGGTTGCAGCAAGCCATTCTAGAACCTGCTAAACGCTCTTATATTGGTGAAAAACCTCCAAAACTTCAGGATATCGATTCTAATAAAACTTTTTATATTAACTCCATTGAAATTAATCGAACAGGTAACAAAACCAACATTGGTGATTGGTTACATGGGTGTGACATCCCTTTAAATCCTGATTTGGTTGCCATTATTGGGAACAAAGGAAGTGGAAAGAGTGCATTGGCAGATGTTATTGCTATGCTAGGTAATTCTAAACAATCGAAACATTTTAGTTTTCTAAAAAAAGATAGATTTTGTGGAAAATCTGGAGAACCGGCCAACCAATTTGAAGGAATGCTAACTTGGCGTGATATGAGTACGGAGTCAAGAAAACTTGACGAAAAACCTGCTGAAGAAAAGGCAGAACAGGTTAGATATATTCCGCAAGGTTATTTTGAAGAATTGTGTAATGAGCACACTTCGGGAAAATCAGATTTGTTTGAAAGAGAATTACGAGCAGTTATATTTTCCCATGCCGATGAAGAAACACGATTAGATGCACTTGATTTTGAGCAGCTTGTGGAAAAGCAAGAGCAAGTTCTTAGAAATAATTTGGCTGAATATAGAAAAGATTTATCTAATTTGAATCATAGAATTGTTCGTATAGAGGAACAGCTTCAGCCCGCAGAAAAGAAAAAATTAGAAGAGCTTATTTTGCTTAAATCTAAGGAAATAGACGAGCATGAAAAGATTAAACCCCAAGAAGTCGATTTGCCTTCAGGAGAAATGACGGAAGAGCAACGCCGAGTATCGAATGGAATAACTGAAATAACCCTTGAGCTTGAACAGTTAACTGGTGAGAAAAAACAGTTAGAGGGCAGGAATCTTGAATTGGCGAAAAAGAAAAGATCTATAGAGAATATTACAGAGCAGCTACGAATCATTAATCGTTCTATAGAGCAAGCAAAGCAAAGTGTATCTGATGATTTAATTAATCTAGAATTGGCTTGGAGTGATTTGATTGAAATCAATCTTAAACAGGATGTTCTTGAGCAGAAAGAGAAGAGAATTGTTGAGGAAAAATCATTTATCGGCATTGAACTTAAGAAAAATGTAGAAAAACAAGAAAGTCTGACTCATGAGAAGGGACAGCTAACTAATATGCTTAATGCTCCGCAGCAACAATACGAGAAATATCAAAAAGAGCTGGCTGAATGGAATGTTAAGATGGCACAGTTGCAAGGTTCTACAACAGAGCCCGATACAAAAATAGGCTTGGAAACAAGACTTAATCAGATTGAACAGTTGCCACAAAAACTTAAACAACTAAAACAAGACCGACTTAAATTAACGAAAGATATTTTTGATGCTTTGGATGCGCAGAGGAAGTCAAGGGAATCATTGTTTAAACCAGTTCAAGAATTGATTCAGAAAAATGAATTAATCAGAGAGGATTACCAATTAAAATTCCTAGCAACATTGGTTACTTCTGCAGAAATGGTATCAGATCAATTGTTTGCACATATTAAGCAAAATTCTGGTGAGTTTAGAGGTAAAGATGAAAGTATTGCTGTTGTGAAACAATTGTTTGATCATTATGAATTAAATAGTTCGCAAAATGTATGTGAATTTGCAACTGCATTAGCAGATAAGATTGAAACTGCATCGAAGGGAAGTAATTCTGATTCGGTTGGCATATTTAATATGCTAAAAAGCAATCAAACTGCAGAAGGTGTCTATGATTTGATATTTGGGTTAGGATTTCTGGAACCTAAATATTCACTACTCTTTCAGGAAACACCAATTGAACAACTTTCCCCTGGGCAAAGAGGAGCTTTGTTATTGATATTTTACTTATTGGTAGATAAAGGGAAAATGCCGATTATCTTAGATCAGCCTGAAGAAAATCTGGATAACGAAACGGTTTACCGATTATTGGTACCTGTACTCTCTGAAGCGAAGAAACATAGGCAAATTATTATGGTGACGCATAACCCAAATTTGGCAGTTGTCTGTGATGCAGAACAGATTATCCATGCGCATTTTGATCGAAGTAATAATTTTAAAATAACTTATCAAGCAGGCGCTATTGAAAATCCGACTATTAATCAGATGGTTGTAACCATCCTTGAAGGGACTAAACCTGCATTCAATAATCGTTCAGGAAAATATCACTCATGACTAAACAAAAACTAGAACTCACTTGGATAGGCAAGGACAAGCGCCCGAAGCTTGAAGCGCGGATTTTGTTGGAGGATGCGGAGAAGTCGTATCATGCGCCCACCCGTTCGGAGCAGGCGATTTTTGATAATCGGTTGATTTTTGGCGATAACCTGCTGGCGCTCAAGGCGTTGGAGCAGGAGTTTGCGGGCAAGGTGAAGTGTATTTATATTGATCCTCCATATAATACTGGAAATGCATTTGAACATTATGATGACGGGTTAGAGCATTCAATTTGGCTGGGGCTGATGCGAGATAGATTAGAAGTAATGAGAAAATTACTTAGTCCTTCTGGATTTATTTGTTGTCATATAGATGATTCCGAAGGTCAATACCTTAAAGTGTTGATGGATGAAGTTTTTGGCAGATCCAATTATCTTGTTACTTTGTATATCCAAGTTCGTTATGCAGATAAAACACTCAAGCAGGATATGGCTTTTCATAAGCAAATTGAGCAGATTCATATTTATAGAAAAGAATATGGAGCTGAACCAAATTTTAATGTGAAAGATTTATCTTTCGATAAATTTTGTTATTACATAGAAGAAACCGGTGAAGGAAAAGAAGTTATTTTGGGTGGTAAGAAAGTAACTATTTTTTCAGCTGATAATTGGTCTATAAGAAAAGGTGAGGGAACAGTTGATGGCTTAAAAGAAATATGGGCTACAGGATCAATTTTAGATGGTAATTCATCGGGGCGTTTCTTTAGAGATTATTTAACGGGTCGAAAATCAGAAGATGGTTTGGGGGTGTTATATAAGGTGGAAAATATAGGAGATGATGGTAGGGGATACCGTTATTTTTCTGGGCCAGCTAGAGCAACTGCAACAAAAGGAAAATACTATCAAGGGGTGCCTCTAAATAAATTGGAAGAGGATAGTCAACCACAAACCTTACCAATTGAAAATTTTTATGATTTAGCAGGAAGTTTTGGAAATTGCAGACATGAAGGTGGAGTTGATTTTAGATCTGGTAAAAAGCCAGAAGTGTTATTAGAAATTATTTTGAAGCATTTTTCATCAAAAGGCGACCTAGTCCTAGACTCTTTCGCCGGTTCTGGCACCACCGGCGCGGTTGCCCATAAAATGGGGCGGCGCTGGATTATGGTGGAGCTGGGCGAGCATTGCCACACGCATATTATTCCGCGTTTGCAAAAGGTGATTGACGGCACGGATCAGGGTGGGATTTCCAAGGCGGTGAACTGGCAGGGCGGCGGCGGTTTTCGTTATTACCGCTTAGCGCCGACCTTGATTGTGAACGATGCGTGGGGCAATCCGATTATCAACCCCGAATATAACCCTGAAATGCTTGCCGAAGCGCTCGCCAAGCTGGAGGGCTTTACTTACAAACCATCTGAAACCTTGTGGTGGCAGCATGGCTACTCCAGCGAGCGCGATTTTATTTATGTAACGACACAAACTTTGTCTGCCGAGCAGTTGCAGGCGCTGTCGGACGAGGTGGGCGAAAATCAAAGCCTCTTGGTATGCTGTGCCGCTTGGCGCGGTATCACGGCAGCGCAGGCGGCGGAGCGTTTCGCTAATCTTTCTTTGAAAAAAATCCCGAAAATGGTACTGGCACGCTGCGAATGGGGGCACGATGATTACAGTTTGAATGTTGCCAACCTGCCGATGGCGGAGCCTGAACCAATGCCGTCTGAAAAGCTGCCTGAAAACCGCGCCAAAACTGCAAAAGGCAAAAGTGCGGTCGAAAATCAGGAGGATTTGTTTGCGGGGGGAAGCGGGTGATGAGTAAAGAAACTCCGTTATTGCCCGCCGATTACGGGCAATGGCTTACTGAAATCAAAGGGCGGGTGCTGGCGACGCGGCAAAAAGCGGTTTTGGCGGCAAATGCCGAGCTGGTTTCCCTGTATTGGCATATCGGGCGGGATATTTTGGAGCGACAAGCGGCACAGGGCTGGGGCAGCAAAGTGATTGACCGCTTGGGGCGTGATTTGCGTGAAGCGTTTCCAGAAATGAAGGGGTTTTCGCGCGCGAACTTGCTGTATATGCGCGCTTTTGCCGAGGCTTGGACTGATGAACAAATTGTCCAACAAGCTGTTGGACAATTACCGTGGGGGCATAATGTATTATTGCTTAATCGGGTAAAAAATGCCGAAGCCCGTTTGTTTTATGTGCAAAAAGCCTTGGCGGAAAGTTGGTCGCGCGCCACTTTGGAAATCCATATCAAAAACCGTTTGCATGAACGGCAAGGGCAGGCGGTTACCAATTTTACCGCCCGCTTACCTGCGCCAACTTCTGCTTTGGCACAAGAAACCCTAAAAGACCCTTATTTGTTTGATTTTTTGGGTTTGGGGGAGGAAGCGCATGAGCGCGATATTGAGCAGGCATTGGTGCAGCATATTACCCGTTTTTTGTTGGAATTGGGTAGTGGTTTTGCTTTTGTGGGGCGGCAATATCGTTTGGAAGTCAACGGCGATGAGTTTTTTATTGATTTGCTGTTCTACCACACGCGTTTGAAATGCTATGTGGTGGTGGAATTAAAAGCCACGGCATTTAAGCCGGAGCATGCAGGGCAGTTGAATTTTTATTTGGCGGCGGTCGATGCACAAGTTAAAGCCCCTGATGACCACCCCACCATTGGTTTGTTGTTGTGCAAAACGCAAAACCGTTTGGTGGCGGAATATGCTTTGTCTGGTATCGATAAGCCGATAGGCATTGCCGAATATGAATTGGTACGAGCCTTGCCGGAACCGTTAGTAACTAATTTGCCGACAGTGGAACAGCTGGAAAGCGAATTGTCTGATTGGCAGGATGAAGACGGGCAAGTTTCCGAAATTTCCGGATAGTTCAAATAAAGACAAGAGATAAAAATGACCACAAGAATTCAAAACCATATTAACGGGCGCTTGTCATTGCGTGCGCCGCAGGCACAAAGTCTGGCGAAACTGAAACAAGCGCTGGATGCCGCGCCCCAAATGCTGAAACATGAGCGTGATGTCGCGGCGGTGCTTGAAACGCTAAAAGCCGAATTTCCGACCTTGCAGGAGTTTGAACGAGATTTTCCGTCGCTGTGTTTTGCCTTGGCAACGGGGGTAGGCAAAACCCGCTTAATGGGGGCGTTTATCGCCTATCTGCATTTGGCATATGGCATCAACAATTTCTTTGTGCTGGCGCCGAACCTGACGATTTATAACAAGCTGATCGGAGATTTTTCGCCCAATACGCCGAAATATGTGTTCAAGGGCATTGGCGAATTTGCTATCAATCCGCCACGTGTGATTACTGGTGATAACTACGAGCAGCAAAGCATCGGCATGGCGGATTTCTTCACCGAGGTGCGGATCAATATTTTCAATATTTCCAAAATCAATTCCGAAGTGCGCGGCGGAAAAGAGCCGCGTATCAAGCGGATGCGTGAAGTATTGGGCGATAGTTATTTCAACTATCTGGCGAATTTGCCCGATTTGGTGCTGCTGATGGACGAATCACACCGTTACCGCGCACAGGCGGGGATGCGGGCGATTAATGACTTGAATCCGCTTTTTGGGCTGGAGCTGACCGCTACGCCGTTTGTAGAATCCACTAGAGCGCCGATTCCGTTTAAAAACGTGGTGGTGGATTACCCTTTGGCGCGGGCGATGGAAGATGGTTTTGTAAAAATGCCAGCGGTGGTTACGCAGCGCAATTTCAACGCCAAAAACCATACACCAGAAGAGATTGAAAAAATCAAGCTGGAAGACGGTGTACGCCTACATGAAAGCACCAAGGTGGAGCTTTTAACCTTTGCGCGGGAAAACGGCGTGGCGGTGGTGAAACCCTTTATGCTGGTGATTGCCCGCGATACCACGCATGCGGCGCAGCTTTTGGCATTGTTGGAATCCGAAGCCTTTTATGGTGGACGGTATGCAGGCAAAGTAATTCAGGTGGATTCGAGTAAATCAGGCAAAGACGAGGAAGAGATGATTGCGCGGCTGTTGGCGGTAGAAAGCGTGGACGAGCCGACCGAAATCGTGATTCATGTCAATATGCTTAAAGAAGGCTGGGACGTTACCAATCTTTATACCATTGTGCCGCTGCGTGCCGCCAATGCGCGCACTTTGATTGAACAAAGTATCGGGAGAGGGTTACGTTTGCCTTATGGTAAACGCACTGGCATGGAAGTGGTGGATAGACTTAATATCGTGGCGCACGACCGCTTTCAGGAAATCATTGATGAAGCCAATAAAGGCGATTCGGTATTGCGCTTGCAGCAGGTGATTTTGGAGCCGGCGGGAGCGGATGAACAAAAAGTGAGCGTTACCGTATCCAGTGGCATAGAAAGTCGTTTGGGCCTGTCGGATAGGCCGTCTGAAAACGATGTTGCGCATAACGCAGAAGCGTATCAGCCGATATTTACCAGTGAGGCGGAAAAGCAGATTGCCCGCAAGGTGATGGAAGCTGCCGCCCGATACGAAGCCCGCCCGCAACAAGCGCCGACTTCGCAAGCCCTATTGAAAGCGGATATTCAGGCAAAAATCACCGAAGAGGTGAAACAGCAATTGCAAGGTATGCAAGATGAATTATTCGTAGATGAATTACCTGATGTTGCCGCGATTGTTGCCAGGACAACACAAGTGTTAGTGAGTCAAACTATTGATATTCCAAGGATTACTGTAATACCAAGTGGAGAGATTAGTACAGGATTTTATCCATTTAGCTTGGATGTGAGCAATCTACATTTACAACCAGGGGCACGCGAGATTCTGATTCACAACCTGCATACCGATGAACAAAGCAGTTTGTCTGCGGAGCTTGGTTTGGTTGAAAAACGTCCTGAAGACTATATTGTGCATGCACTGGTTGATTTTGAAGATATTGATTATTTTACTCAAGCAGAACTGTTGTATGATTTGGCAGGACAAATGGTACAGCATTTACGCAGTTATCTTTCCGAAACCGAAGTGCTGGATGTGTTGGATAAAAACCGCCGCCTGATTGCGCGGGAAATCCATGCGCAAATGATGGTACATTTCTGGGAAAAAGCCACGCATTATGAAGTAAATGTTAGTCGTGGTTTTACGGCACTTAAACCCTGCCATTACACCGCATCGGCAAATGAACCAGTACGTTTGGTTCGTGATACAGTGACGGATAAAAGCCGTATTAAACAAATGCTGTTTGGCGGATTTCAAAAATGTCTGTATCCATTACAAAAATTTGATTCCGATACTGAGCGTCGTTTTGCAGTAATTTTGGAACGTGATGCACAAAAATGGTTTAAACCCGCTTTGGGGCAGTTTCAGATTTATTACAAGCTGGCAGCAGTACAAGCCGAATACCAGCCCGATTTTGTGGCAGAAACACAAAACGATATCTTGATGGTAGAAACCAAAGCCCGTACCGATATGCAAAACGCTGAAGTGCAAGCCAAAGCCGAAGCTGCAACTGCTTGGTGCAAACAGGCAACAGACTATGCTGTGCAGCACGGCGGCAAACCGTGGAAATATCTGCTGATTGCCCACGATGAAGTGGATGAAGCAAAACGATTGGAGGATTTTTTGAGGTTTGAGCGAAAATATGACCAAAAATTGGGTATTTGATAGGCGACGCTTCAGCAAAGACAGCTTTGTTGTGTGGCATCGCATAAAATATGATTATTAAAAAACACCTTGGCCTTGAACCGCACCCCAAAAGTTAGACAACCTTTGGGGTGTTTTTTGGCATTCATCGCCATCAGCCATCACTGATGGATTATCCCAACTTATGGCGCATACGCCTGTAGTTCTGGGTTGATGTCGTTTTGGGCGACATTGTTGGCATAGTTGCACAACGTTGCTAGTGCCACGCCCAGCACCACATCTAGGATGTTTTGTTCGCTGTAGCCAGCTGCTTTGATAGCTGCCAATTCTTCATCAGACACTTTGCCACGCTTATCAATCAGCTGCATGGTGAACTGTGCCAAGGCTTGATATTTGGCGTTGTCTTCGATGGTGGTACGAGCACGCAGGGCGTTTAGCACGTTTTCAGGCATTTTTAGCTTTAGAGTACCGATTTTGGTATGACCTGCTACACAAAAATCACAGCCATTGTGCGCTGCTGCGGTGATTTGTACCACTTCGATTTCTTCAGGAGTTAGGCTGGTACGGCTGTTGATTTTGCTAACTTCTTGATACATTTCAAGTGCTTGTGGCGAGTTTGCCAACACGCCGATTAGATTTGGGATAAAGCCATTGGCTTTTTGCACCATTTCCATACGCTCTTTGGCTTGCTCTGGGGCGGTTTCTAGGGTGTTGACGGTTAGACGAGCCATCTTGTTTTCCTTATAAAAAGTTAAGTGAAAGATGGGCTTAGTATAGGGACGGTAATGGGCTTTTGCAAGGGGCACAGGATAAATTTATCAGTGATGGCGGTTTTGTTTATAAGGCAAATGTGCTAAAATAAGCCATTATTTACCAGTAGATACACAGCATGATTGAATTTAAAGATGTGGCGGTGCGCCGAGAAGGGCGACTGCTATTTAGCGATGTCAATTTACAATTACACAAAGGGCAAAAAATCGGTCTGACAGGCAATAATGGCACGGGCAAATCCACCTTGTTTGCCACCATCTTGGGTGAATATGCCACCGACCTTGGGCAAGTGTCGATGCCGTCGTCATGGCAGATCGCTCATATGGCACAAGAGATTCACGCCACCGATATGCTTGCCATCGACTATGTACTGTCTGGCGATGCCGAATGGTGGCAGCTCAATGACAAAATCAGCCGCCAAGATACGCTGTCTGCCGACGAGATTGCGCCGATTTATCAGCGTTTTGAAGAGATTGATGGCTATCGCACCCGTGCTAAGGCGGCGATGATTTTATCAGGGCTTGGTTTTGGCGAAGCTGAGCATACCAAGGCGGTGGCGATGTTCTCAGGAGGCTGGCGGATGCGTCTAAACCTTGCTCGCACCTTGATGCACCGCGCTGATGTGCTACTGCTTGACGAGCCGACCAACCACTTGGATTTGGATGTGATTTTGTGGCTTGAAGAATGGCTGCAAAAGTTCGATGGGCTCGTTTTGCTGATCAGTCATGACCAAGCATTTTTGGATGCGATTTGTGGGCATATTTTGCACATTGAGCAGGGAAAAATCACTTTATATACAGGCAATTATAGCCAATTTGTCCGTACGCGCGCCGAAAGACTTGCCCAAGAGCAACAAGCCTACGAAAAACAACAAGCCGTGCGCGCACACCTAGAAGACTACATCCGCCGTTTTCGTGCCAAAGCGACCAAAGCCAAGCAAGCCCAAAGCCGTATCAAACAGCTTGACCGTATGACTGAGCTGAGCCCTGTGATGGCGGACAGTGCGTTTAGTTTTAAGTTCTATGAGCCATCACACATGGCATCCCCGCTGATCAGTCTAGATAATGCGACCATCGGTTATGATGGCGTGCCGATGATTTCTAAGGTAAACTTACAAATCACTCCAAGTGTCCGCATGGGTATCCTTGGGGCAAATGGTGCTGGCAAATCCACCTTAATCAAAGCATTAGTCGGTGAGTTGCCACTGATTAGCGGTGTGCATAAGGTGTCAGAGACATTGAAGCTGGGCTATTTTAATCAGCATCAGATGGATAGCCTAGATGATGATGCCACGCCGATGGTGATGCTAAGACGCATTGCAGGGCAGACATCGGATGCGGATTTGCGGGCGTTTTTGGGCAGTTTTGATTTTCGGGGTGAGCGGATTGATACGGTCAGCCGACTGTTCTCGGGCGGTGAGCGAGCACGGTTGATGCTGGCATTATTGGTGTGGCAACGCCCCAATGTTTTGGTGCTCGATGAGCCGACCAACCATCTGGATTTGCAGATGCGAAATGCACTGATGCTTGCACTGCAAGACTTTGCGGGCGCATTGATTTTGGTGTCGCATGATCGTGATTTGATCTTGTCGGTGTGTGATGAGCTGTGGCTTGTGGCAGATGGTCGCTGCACTGAGTTTGTCGGTGATATGAGCGACTATGCCGAACATCTCAAAAAAGCTCGCCAAGAGCGACAGCTTGCCCACAAAGAACAAAAAGAAGTCGCTAAACCCGAGTGCGTCACACCACAAGCACAGACCCCTGCCAATGATGGGCTGAGTAAAGAAGAGCGACGCAAAAAAAATGCCCAAATCCGTGAGCAGACCGCACCCCTGCGTAAGCAGATTGCCAAGCTGGAAAGCGAACTTGAGATGCTAGGTAGCAGACTTGATGTCATCGAAAATGATCTGTCTGACAGCGGTCTGTATGATGATGCCAATAAGGCTAAATTATTAGAAAAACTGAACGAACAAAGTAAGCTTAAAGATGAGATTGAGACGGCAGAAGAAGCGCTTTTGATGGCGAAGGATGAGCTTGAGACGCTTGAAGCGGACTTGGCATAACAAGAAATGATGGAATAAGATGACAAAACATTCTGGGCAGTCTGATCATTTTATTGATTATTATCAATTACTTGGCGTGCCGAAGTTGGCAGATGTCGCCACCATCAAGCGTGCCTATCGCAGTCAAATCGCTCGCCATCATCCCGACAGAGCTGATGGCAGGCAGGATGATGAGATGGCAAGCCTGCTCAATACTGCCTATGCCACGCTCAAAGATGCCGATCTGCGACAACGCTATGATGAGCGGTGGCTTGAGCATCAAAGCAGACAGTGGCTACTCGCCAAAAAACAGCAGGTAGCAGATACGGTGGGTACATTTGCCAAACAGCAAGTTGATAAGCTTGGCAAAGTCGTCAAATCCAAAATGCCTACATCTGTACAAGACAATATCGCAAGCGGTGCAGGGCGTATCGCAGGGCAAGCCATCAAGCACGCCAAGCGACTGTGGCGACAGCTTAATCATACAAGCGAGCTACCCATTTGTCAGATTAGCCTACAGCTGGCCTATCATGGCGGCGAAGTGACCTTTACCGTGAATCATCAGACATGGCAGACGACGCTACCTAAGGGGCTGACCACAGGCGATACCATTCATCTGACTCGTGGTGCTGACACGGTCACGGTGCAGATTGCCATCAACGAGCCCAATGTCATCGTGCGTGGGCTGGATGTCTATTATACGGTCGCCTTGAGCCGTCACGACATCGATACAGGGGCACAGGTGCTCTTGCCACCGCCACTTTCGCTACAGCTTGGTGTGCCTGCTCATGCACATTATCCGACCAGTGTTCGCCTAAGCGGTCGGGGCTTGCCAAGTAGCGATGGCGCAGGCGATTTGGTGGTGGTCTTTGAAGTACAAGGCTAATGTATGCTCGATGCTGTATAAAATTTAGCCAAACAAATCATTCTGCCCTAGAAAAATCACCCCATCGCCACCATCAACAACCAACCGCACAATTTCCCACTGATTCAGAGATACCCATGCCGACACACTTTCATCCACCATTATGGCTAAAAAATCCCCACCTACAGACGATTTTGCCGAAATTTTTGGTCAAATTTGAGCCAAATTACACACGCACCCTAATCAAAGATTCACTCAATCAAAGCGATGTGGCGTTTGATTATCTTTTGACCGACGAAACCATCGGCGATGATGGTAAATATCACACGCCACTGGTGGTGCTGTTTCATGGCATGGAAGGCTCAAGCCAAAGCCACTATGCACGCACGCTAGCAAAGGCGGTGCAGGCGCAGGGCTATCATTTTGTGGTGGTGCATTTTCGCTCATGCGGTGGCGTGGCGGTGTCAGGCGATGTGTTTTATAACGCAGGCGACACCAAAGAAGTGCATCATTATTTAGAATATCTATCCAATCAATTTGCCACTATTTATGCCATCGGTGTATCGCTAGGCGGTAATGCCCTAGCCAAATACATGGGCGAATACGGCACATCGGCACTATGCCAAAAGGCGGTCGTCGTCTCGGCACCGGTGGATTTGGCATCGGCATCGGTGGCGATGGAGCGACTGCTTGGGCGGCACATCTATACGCCATATCTACTAAACCCCATCGTCAAAAAAGCACTGGATAACCGCCTAAGTGCCGATGAAATTGAGCTGCTCAAGCGTGCCAAGCGTATGGGCGACTTTGATGAAGCCTTTACCGCACCACGACACGGATACCGCTCAAAGAATGACTATTACCGTCAGGCGTCAGCACTGCCTTATCTGATTGATGTGGCGCATCCGACGCTGATTATCACTGCCAAAGATGATCCGTTTTTGGGCTTGACAGCGACGGCAGGCGATGTGTCGGCGGATGTCACTTTGCTTGATACCAAGCACGGCGGGCATATTGGCTTTTTGGATTATGATTATAAAACTCGTCAATTTGATCTGAGTTTCGTTGCCAATTCCGCATTATCATTTTTTAATAATAATTAATAACTATCCATAGGCAAAGCGTGATGCGTATCTTATTTATGGCGGTGATTGCCATCTTATTTCAGCTGTGCACCTATGCACTGGCATCAGGCGTGCAGTGGCTTGTGCGTCCGTGGGCGTCCGATGCGATGCTAAAGGCAGTGATGATTGGGCTGTTTGTCATAAGCAACATCATCTTGGCGCTACTCATCACAGGCTCGTTTCGCTTGGGCATGAGTTATCTTAGCATGATGTGGATTGCGGTGATGGCGATGGCGCTGACTTTGGCGCTAGGCTTTGTGGCGTCCAAAGCTGGCATCACGCTTGGGCATAGCCTGAGAGTCTTTGGCGTGGCAAGCTTTATCGGCTTGATTGCACTTGGTCTGTATAATGTCTATACGCCAACAGTTCGCCACCTGAGCATCAGCATTGATAAGCCGATGCCAGTGCCTGTGCGTATCGCTGTGGTGAGCGATTTGCATTTGGGTGAGCTGATCGGGATTGGTCATCTGGATAAGCTAGCTGGGATACTCAATGATGAACAAGTGGATCTGCTACTGATGCCAGGTGAT
This sequence comes from Moraxella sp. RCAD0137, assembly GCF_002894025.1. Taxonomy (NCBI): domain Bacteria; kingdom Pseudomonadati; phylum Pseudomonadota; class Gammaproteobacteria; order Moraxellales; family Moraxellaceae; genus Moraxella; species Moraxella sp. RCAD0137. The sequence goes on along the minus strand of NZ_LTCC01000006.1, from coordinate 13,051 downwards.
GTGATGGATGATGACACGGTGGCGTATGACGCCCATGGCATGGCAAGTCATTTCAAGGCGGTGGTCGATGCGACAGGCTTTGGCGCGGTGGCAAGTCTTGGCAATCATGATCTATATCGCAGACAGGTGCAATCGGACATCGTGCACGCCATCACTGACACAGGCACGCTGCTACTCGATGACAAAACTGCCCAAATCGACATCCAAAAAGATGGCAAGACCACAAGTCTGTCCGTGATTGGGCGATTTGATGATCATGTTGCCGCGCGATTGCCGACTGCTGAGCTGGTCAAACAGGTCAAGACGGATCAACCAGTGATTCTACTGGATCATCGCCCAAGTCAAATCGATGAAAACAGCCAATTGCCCATCGATCTGCAAGTCTCGGGACATACGCATAATGGGCAAATTTTCCCTGCCAATTTCATCGTTGCGATGATGAATCGTATTGGCTATGGCTACGAACAGGTGGGTAATATGCACACGGTGGTCTCATCAGGCTATGGGCTGTGGGGTGTGCCGCTGCGTCTTGGGTCGCAGTCTGAAGTGTGGATCATCGATATGGTGGGTAGTACACCAAAATAACAACCTTGTCTTGAGCGAGCAAAATTGGCTTTACATTTTATAAAATCTCGCTAGAATGAATGGGCGTATTGTGATGATACGCCCAATTTTATTAAGGGGAATATGATGACCAAACTGTATGGGTTAAATGAGGCTGTCGTGCCAAACCAAGAGGGCTTATTTGGTGAATTTGGCGGTAAAATCGGCCATCCTGCACTTTCGGCAGCGATGCAAGAGATCGAAGATGGCTTTCGTGCGATGATTGCTGATGATGGATTTTTGAAAGAAATCGAAGTGCTGCAGCTACACTATGTCGGCCGTCCAAGCCCGATTTATCATGCACGCCGACTGTCTGAGCATCTGGGCGGTGCGCAGATTTATCTTAAGCGTGAAGATCTGAACCACACAGGCTCGCACAAGATTAATCACTGTCTGGGCGAAGTGCTACTTGCCAAACGACTTGGCAAGAAAAAAGTCATCGCTGAGACAGGTGCAGGTCAGCATGGTGTGGCACTGGCGACGGCAGCGGCACTGCTTGGGCTTGAGTGTGAAATCCACATGGGTGTCGTGGATATCGCTAAAGAACATCCGAATGTCTCTCGCATGAAGATTCTGGGTGCAACGCTGGTGCCTGTCTCTCGTGGCGCTGGCACACTCAAAGAAGCGGTAGATAGTGCGTTTGAAAGCTATTTGAATCAGCTGGATGACAGTATGTTTGCCATCGGTTCGGTGGTGGGGCCTGCACCTTATCCTGAGATGGTGGGGTATTTTCAGTCGATCGTCGGACATGAGGCGCGCCGTCAGTTTGGCGAATTGACAGGCGGACTGCCTGATGTGGTGACGGCGTGTGTGGGCGGTGGCTCGAATGCTTTGGGGCTGTTTAATGCGTTCTTGGATGATGAGTCAGTGCGTAAAGTCGGTGTTGAGCCAGCAGGCGAGGGGCTTGATAGTCATCATCGTCATGCAGCGACTTTGACTTTGGGCGTCAAAGGTGAAATCCAAGGGTTCAAATGCTATGTGCTGCTTGATGAGAATGGCGAGCCTGCACCAGTGCATTCGATTGCATCAGGTCTGGATTATCCAGGTGTCGGGCCGCAGCACAGCTATCTTAAGGACAGCGGTCAAGTGGAATATCAATCAGCCACCGACCAAGAGTGTCTAGATGCCTTTATGCTGCTATCACGCATGGAAGGCATCATCCCTGCACTAGAGAGCTCGCACGCGGTGGCGTTTGCTATCCGTGAAGCCAAAAAGCTTGGCAAAGACCAAAAAATCCTGGTCAATCTATCCGGCCGTGGCGATAAGGATTTGGATTTTGTATTAAGTCAGATTGAGGTGTGACTTGATAGATAATAAAAAAGCGGAAAAGTGAGTTTTCCGCTTTTGTTGTCTTAGCTATGTCAGTCTTTTAGTCCAAGCACATCTTGCATGGTATAAAGACCAGCTGGCTGTGTGGCGACCCACTCAGCAGCTCTGACCGCACCTGTGGCAAAGGTGGCACGGCTTTGAGCTTTGTGGGTGATGGCGATGATTTCACCATCCATGATGAATTCGACCGTATGCTCACCGATGATTTCACCACCACGGATGGCGTGCATACCAATATCCCCCGCTTGGCGTTTGGCAGCACCATGACGGCCGTGCACTAGGGTATTTGGCAGGTGCTGACCACGAGCGTCGGCGACGGCTTTTGCCATCATCAGTGCTGTGCCTGATGGTGCATCAATCTTGTGCTTGTGGTGGTGTTCGATGACTTCAACGTCAGCATCCATGCCCAGTACACGCGCGGTGGTTGCAAGTAGGTTTAGTGACAGATTGACGCCAGTTGAGTAGTTGCCCGCATAGACGATGGCGATATGTTCGCTGGCGGCCTTGAGCTTGGCTTCTTGGGCATCAGACAGACCAGTGACGCCCATCACCAATGGCACTTTGTGCGCAAGACAAGCATCAAGCACTTCATCGAGCGCTTCAGGTAGGCTAAAGTCAATCAGCGCCTGCACGCCATCAAGCTCAATGGTAGATAGCGGCACGCCTGTTTTATTCACTCCGATAAATTCCCCAGAGTCTGCACCGATTAGGCTTGAGATACTGCGCACAAACGCGCCTTTAAGCGCTGTATTGGGATTGTTCAGCGTAGCCTCAATAAGCATTCGACCCATACGACCTGATGCGCCCATGATACCGATATTGAGTTGACTCATAATGACATCCTTATGATGGTTGTTTTGATGCGTTTGATTATACCCATTTTAATTGGTTTTTTCATCCAATTTTAATACACTGAGCGCCTGATCGATATCTGCCATCAAATCACTGACATCTTCTAGCCCGATACAAAACCGCACCAGATAGCCATCGGCAAGATGGTGATGAGCAAGCCGACGCATTTTTTTGATGTCATACAGCATTACAAGACTCGTCGCTCCGCCCCAACTAAAGCCAATTTTAAATAGCTTTAGCGCATCGACAAATCGGCAGACATCCGCCCATGAGTAGCGCTTGTCCATGATGACACTGACTAGCCCTGCGCTTTTGGCAGTTGGGCAGTTTTGTCGCCAAAATTGATGGCTGGCATTGTCTGCCGCCGCAGGGTGTAGCACTTGGGCGATTTGTGGTCGATTTTTTAATAAATCTAATAATTCTAAGCAAGTCTCCGACTGCTTGGCATAGCGCATCGCCATACTTGGCAGGCTGCGATACACGGTGGCGCAGTCATCAGCGGAGACGCTGATACCTTGTCTTGCGTGCGTGAGTAGTAGCTTGGTGTGCAACGCCTTATCCTTGGTCACCACACTACCCATCAACACATCGCCGCCGCCGCTTGGGTATTTGGTCAAGGCGTGCACAGCAATATCCACAGCAAGGGCTTCATCACCGATAGCAAACGGACTAAAGGCAATCGATGCGCCCCAAGTGTGATCGATCGCTGTCAAGATGCCATGTGCTTTGGCTTTTTTGATGAGTCCTTGTAAATCAGGAAATTCTAGCGTCACTGAGCCTGCTGCTTCTAGCCAAATCAGCTTACACTGTGCCGATGGCTCAAATGTGCTGGCATCCAGTGGATCATAGATTTTTGGGATGATGCCATAGTTATTTCTTAAAAATTCTACATGATCAGAGTTTGGGCCATAGACATTATCAGGCAACCACACTTCATCACCTGTGCCCAAAAACGTGCTATTCACCAAATTAATCGCCGACAGACCACTTGGCGCAAGCAAGCAATACTCACCGCCATCCATCCGTGCGATCTGATCAGCCAATGTATAAGTCGTTGGCGTGCCATGCGTGCCATAGCTATAATCATAGCGATCTGTCCAATGACGGTTAAACAGCTGAGCGGTGTCCTTGAACACGATCGTCGATGCTCGATAGACAGGCGGCTGCAAGCTTTCAATCATTTGGGGTGCATGACGAGGATCGTGGATAAGTGTGGTTTGGTTTTTCATATCCGATTTGCCAAATTGACCAAATAAAAAGCCATCATACTGAGGTGATGATGGCTTTGTCAAATGCTTAGATGCTAAATACTTAGTCAAAATAATTAGTCAAACAAGTCTTTGACATCGTCTTTGAGTCTGTCAAAAAGACCTTTTTTCTGCTCGCCGCTATTTTTCTCGCCTAGGCTGGCTTGCAGCTGTCGCATCAGCTCTTTTTGTTCAGAGGTCAGATTAACAGGTGTCTGCACCACGATACGGCAAATCAAATCACCTTGCATATGTCCACGCACAGTGGTGACGCCTTTACCGCGCACACGCAGCAGCTTGCCTGATTGTGTGCCTTCAGCGATTTTGACTTTGATTTTGCCATCCAAGGTTGGCACTTCGACCTCATCACCCAATGCCGCTGTCACCATCGAGACAGGGACATCCATGTGCAGATCCGCCCCACGACGAGTGAATACATCATGTGGCTGCACACGCACCTCGACATACAGATCGCCATTAGGCATGCCGCTGTCGCCTGCTTCGCCTTTGCCAGCCAGACGCACGCGGTCGCCATCATCGACACCAGCTGGGATGGAGACTTCCAGCGTCTGCTGTTCGCTTTTTTTGCCTTCGCCATGACAGTCAGGGCAGGGGTTTTTGATTTGTTTGCCGGTGCCATGACACTCAGGGCAAGTCTGCTGCATGACAAAAAAGCCTTGTTGCATCCGCACTTGACCTTGACCATGACAAGTGCCACAGGTGACGATGTCGCTGTCTGATTTGGCGCCTTTGCCATGACAGGTGCCACAGGCGACGGATGTCGAGAAGGTGATTTGTTTTTTGCAGCCTTTGACCGCTTCTTCGAGGGTCAGGCTGATGTTGTACAACAAATCCGCACCACGGCTGGCACGACGACTTGAACCGCCGCCAAAGCCACCAAAACCACCTGCACCGCCAAAGGCTTGACCAAAAATATCACCAAAGATGTCATTAAAATCACCACCAGCAAAACCACCGCCGCCAAAGCCACCTGCGCCCATGCCCTGTTCATAGGCATGATGGCCAACGCGGTCATAAGTCGCGCGTTTTTCAGGATCGCTTAGGGTTTCATAGGCCTTGGAGGCTTCTTTGAGCTTTTCTTCGGCCTCTGGATTGTCTGGGTTGCGGTCGGGGTGGTATTTCATCGCAATTTTACGAAAGGCTTTTTTGATTTCTTTTTCGTCTGCGGATTTATCCACACCCAAAATGCTATAAAAATCTTTACTCATATCCAAAACTCAATAAAAAACACAAAAATATCCCTAAATATGGCGTTTGTTGCTTCATTTATCAAGGCAAATCAGGCAAATCTTATGTAAATTTGCCTGCCTTTAATGGATTAAATTCAGCGATCAAGCGATGGTGGCAGTTTGACTTATTAAGGGCGCGAAAGTTTATGCGCGGTATTAGGTTTCACATGAAACATCGCACCCAAAGACGGCATCTTAATATGACAAATCAAAAGCATCTGTCAGCGCAGACCTAAGAAATGATACAATGCCTCACCTTGTAGATCACCGGTGAATAGACTGCCATCAGCGCGATATACTGCAGGGGTCGCGGTGACATCGAGCGCCAAAATGTGCCTCGCGGTGTCAGCGAGTGGGTCGGTGCCTTGGCAGACAGCGCGGCTGGGCGTGATGCCTTTAAAGGCGGCAGACAGCAGGGCGCTGCGTTTGGCGTTGTCTGATTCGCACCAGATTTGGCGCATCGGCTCGATCGATTCATCATAGACTGGATAGCCGATGACCTTGGTGGTGATGCCTTGTAAGGACAGCTCTTCGATGCGATCGTGCAGGATTTTGCAATAAGGGCAATGGATGTCGCTGACCACATACAGTACGGCGCGTTCAGAAGTTTTGGCAGGATAAACAGCCATCATCGACGGCTGTAAGCTGCTTAGAATGTGTCGGTTTTTGGCGGCTTCAAATATCGGTGTATGTTCTTGAAATTTACCGCCTTTAAGGCTGGCCATCATCCCATCCATCAGATAACGGCCATCATCACTCACCAAAAAGGTGGTATCACCAAGACTTGAGATGCCCCAAAGTATGCCTTTAATGCCAGTATGATAAAAGGCGGCACCGTCGTTGATGTCACGCATCGCGGTCATGTTCGCTAACAGCGCTTGTTTATGGGCGGTGCTGACAGGGGTGCCTATCGGCAGCGTGCGACGTACTTCAGCGGCGATGGGCGTAATGGGACTTGGGTTGGCACTTGCTGTGCCTTGGATGAGGTAGCCCAGGTCATCACTGATCAAAAGCTGACTGCCGCCTGCCAAGGTGATCTGCCCAAAGCCTGTCAAGTCGCTTGGCTCAATGTGTGTGATGGGTGTGGACAGACCTGCTTGGCTCAATAGCTCTTTGATGTGACTGTGGTCGATGGTGTCGGCTAAGGCACTGCTTGAGGCGACAGACATCTGTAGGCATAAGGCCAGTGCTAGCGCATGTAATTTGTTCATTGTTTTATCATCAAAACTGTGCAATCTCATCAGGCTTTAGGAAGCGGCTTTCGCCCATCTCAAGCCCATCTAGGCTAATCTCACCGATGCTGGCTCGATGCAGCTCGATGACTTTATTACCAAAATACGCCATCATCCGCTTGACCTGATGATATTTACCTTCGGTCAAAATCAGTACGGCGTGTGTCTCATCGACGAATGATAATTCGGCAGGGCGAGTTTTTTCGCTTTCGCCTTCCAGTAAGATACCGTTTGCCACTTGTTTGATGGCGTGTGCTTGTGCGTCAGCATCCATTGGATCGGCGAGTGTCAGCTCATAGCGTTTTGGTTGATGGCGTTTGGGACTGGTGACACGGTGCAGCCAAGCACCATCATCGGACAGTAGCAGAGCGCCTGTGGTATCGACATCGAGCCTGCCTGCGATGCGTAGGCTATCGACTTCGGGCACGGCGATCAAATCGGTGACAATCGGGTATTCTTTGGCTTTGAGCGTACATTCAAAGCCGTCCGGCTTATACAGCAAGATATAGCGGTTGCCTTCAGCGACTGACAAAGGTTCACCTGCCCACAGTACTTCATCACAAGCGACATCGATGTGGTGGCTTGAGTCTTTGATGGTGATGCCGTTGACGCTGATTTCGCCAGCGTGCAGGACTTTTTTGGCGTCTTTACGGGACAGTTCGGTGGCTTTGCTTAAAAACTTATCCAAACGCATGAAATTTTCCAATGATAAATAATGCTAGTGTAGCATATTTTTGCCAAGCGTGCTGATGCTTGATGATTTGTACAAATCGCTAAAGTATGGGAAAATAAGGCAAATCCACCACCAAACTTATCCTTGTGAGCTACCAAACCCCAAGCGCACCGTGCGAAGCGGTCTATGAAATCAAAAAAAGCGAGTTTTTGGCATTCGCCTATCCCATCGATAGCCGTGAGCAGGCGATGGGTCATGTGGCGGATTTACGAGAGCGTTATCCTGATGCACGCCATCACTGCTTTGGCTATATCATCGGCGATCCCAATAACACCACCAGTGCAGGCTTTGATGATGATGGCGAGCCAAACGGCACGGCAGGCAGACCGATTTTGAATGTCTTACAGCATAAGGCAATCGGCAACTGCATCATCATCGTGGTGCGGTATTTTGGTGGGATTAAGCTTGGGGCAGGGGGCTTGACTCGTGCGTATGGTACAGCTGCACAGATGGCGGTGGATCAGATGACGCTGACGGCATTTGTACCAAAATCAACCATCAGCATCACGACCAACTTCGCCCATGAAGCCCAAGTTCGCTATCTGATCGGTGCGGTGGCAGGCGAGATCGTCTCGGTGGATTATGCGACGGATGTCATCATCGATGCGCAGATGGATGCAGCACGGGTGGATGAGTTTGTGGCAAGTCTTGGGGTGTATGGAGCGGTGGTGGATGACTGAATATACCGCTTGATAAAGCTTTATGACTACAGCTCCCAAAGCAAAAGCCACAAGTTCTCACTTGTGGCTTTTTTGGTGCATATCCTGCGTGCATCCTTACGGTGTTTCCATACTAACAGCTTACCATCCTTGCTTGATACATCCTGTATCGATTTCCGTTGCTGTTGTGCGTATTATGCCAAAATGGCAGTGTCAGTAAAAGTGGCAAAAATCGGCAATGTTTGTACGAAATTTCTTACACGCGACGAGCGGTCATATCGCCACCTCGGCAAACCCATCCAAAGGGCAAGGTAATGCTGGATGTCAAAGAAAATCAGTTGCCTTTTTGGTGTGATTGATGAATAATAAAAGCAAAATGAGATGATCGATAACATGATCTTAACACAGCTTTATGGCCAAAAACCAAAGGGAGAAACCTTATGCAAACCGACGCTTATAAACAAGCTCTGCTTGATCTGAAGCAAGAATACCAAGCACGCATCGACAAAATCAGCGATCACATCGCCCATCCTCAAGATCAGCTGCAGCAGCATTGGGATGACCAAGCCGTGGCAGCCAGCCGAGATGAGATGCGAAAAGCATTATTAGTCGAGGCAGAGCAAGGTTTGGTGCAGGTCAATGCTGCATTGCGTCGCATCGAAGAGGGTGAATACGGCAGCTGCATCGAGTGCGGTGAGATGATCGACGAAAAGCGTCTAAACGCCGTGCCATTCACCGCATACTGCATCGATCACGCACCACAATGAGCGATGCGCGCACCCTGATGCGTCAGGGCGTGTCACCAAGCAAGCTGTATCTGCCAAAGATCGACCCTGTGCCTGATTCGATCTTTGTCTATCTGTGCCAGCGCTTTGGACATATTGGCGAGGCGGTGTGGCGTCAGCGCTTTGATGATGGCTTGGTGATGGATGCTTTTGGCACGCCGCTGACGCTCGATGCGCGCTATCAGCACGGCACCAGCATTCATTACTATCGGCAGATGCCCGATGAGTCGGTCGTGCCGTTCGCGCATCGAGTGATTTTTGAGAATGAGCAGTTGATGGTGGTGGACAAGCCGCATTTTTTGACCGTTGCGCCTGCTGGTCGCTATGTGGCGCAGACCCTACTGACCCGACTCAAGGCACACACGGGCAATGCAGAGCTGTCGCCCATCCATCGGCTAGATCGCGAGACGGCAGGCTTGATTTTATTTGCCAAGACGGCATCGGCGCGCTCGGCATATCAGGCGCTGTTCGCCGATCGTGCCATCACCAAAATGTATCATGCCATCGCTCCATATCAAGCAGATCTGCAATTTCCGATGTCGCTGAGCCTACATCTTGAGCGTGGCGAGCCATTTTATACCATGAAAGTTGGTCAAGGCGCGCCCAATACGCATACCGATATTGCTCTGCTGCAGATCAGTGAATGCGGCCGATTTGCCAAATATGCGCTAAGCCCAACTACAGGCAAGCTGCATCAACTGCGCGTGCATTTGCATCATTTGGGTATTCCCATCGTGAATGACAGTTTTTATCCTGTGGTTGCGCATAAGGCTGAGGATGATTTTGGTCAGCCTTTACAGTTGCTAGCCAAACACTTATCCTTCATCGATCCTTTTAGCGGTGAGCCGATGGCATTTGAGTCAGGTTTTGAGCTTGAATTATCACAATTTATATGACCAAATGAAGAGGAAATTGGGCATTGTTTGACAAAATTACCCATAGATATTGACAAGTTTTTTGCATCATTGTACAGTAAATTGACGCAACCAAATTAAGGAGTGATGACATGGCAGTGACAGAGTTTGTGACTTGTGATTTGCTGGACGATAACAGTGATAAAGCCATCGGCGTGGTCAGTCCCTACATTGATGGCAAGAGTTTTAAGAATTATGGCGGCCGCACAAGCTTTGGCGGTCAGGCGGTGACGGTTAAGTGCTTTGAGGACAATTCGCGCGTCAAAGAGCTGCTTGCGACCGATGGCGATGGCCGAGTGCTGGTTGTCGATGGTGGTGGCTCAATACGCTGTGCGCTACTGGGTGACATGATCGCTGAATCGGCTGTCAAGCACGGCTGGGCAGGTGTGATCGTCTATGGCTGTGTGCGTGATGTCGATGCGATGCGCCAGATGGAGCTCGGTGTACAGGCCTTGGCGAGCATCCCCCAAAAATCCACCCGAAAAGGCATCGGTGAGGTGGGCGTGACATTGCAGTTTGGCGGTGTGACTATCCGCGATGGCGATTATGTTTATGCCGATAATAATGGTATTTTGGTCGCTGCTGAACCGCTGATTTGAATTTGACATGCTGTTGTCGGTTGTTTGGTGAATGAGCCTAGCCTGATTGCTCAGATTATTATCAGCGATTATTGATAATAGACAGATAACTATGCCCATCATGGCCGTGTGCGTGATGGGTTTTTTGTTGATGGCAGCTATCAAAGCCATGGAGCGCCAACTGGATTGAGCCAAACCAAAAGTAGGGCTGATCATTCCCAAATTATTGTAATATTTGTGCAACAAATTCTGACTTTATCTTTAAAAAGTGGTATAGTAGAGCAATTTATTATGGGCGATGCTCATTTGTTAATTAGGAGTCGTTATGCGTTCGATTGTGGATGCTTATTTGCGTTTGGGCCTGGTGCCGTTGATCATTTTGGCCTTGGTGGTCGGAACGATCATTGGCGTTGTTGCACCTGGTTTTGGCGTCAGTCTTGGCATTTTGGGTTCGATTTTTGTGGGGGCATTAAAAGCAGTCGCCCCTGTGTTGGTCTTTGTACTGGTGTTGGCAGCGGTATCGAATCAGCGCATTGGCGCTGATACGCGCATCAAGCCGATCATGCTGCTGTATTTGGTGGGTACTTTTTCAGCAGCATTGGTGGCGGTGGGTGCCAGCTTTATGTTCCCAACAGAGCTTGTGCTGGCCAATATGCAGGCAGCTGAGCAAGCAGCACCACAAAGCTTGCGCGAGGTGCTGACCAATCTGTTGATGAACCTTGTTGCCAATCCCATCAAATCATTGGCAGAAGCCAACTATATGGGCATCTTAACTTGGGCGGTGCTGATCGGTCTGGCGCTGCGCCATGTGACGGATACGACGCGCCAAGTGGTGTCTGATCTGGGTACGGCTGTAACCAGCGTGGTCAAATGGATCATCGCAGTGGCACCGTTTGGTATTTTGGGTCTGGTGGCCTCGACAGTTGCCGAAACAGGACTGGATGCGCTGCTTGGCTATGCGCGCTTATTGGCTGTGTTGGTGGGTGCGATGTTGTTCATTGCACTGGTGGTCAATCCGCTCATTGTCGCCATCATGACGCGCAAGAATCCTTATCCACTGGTGTTCACTTGCCTTCGCGAATCAGGCGTTACCGCTTTCTTTACGCGTTCATCAGCGGCCAACATTCCTGTGAATATGAACTTGGCGCGCAAGCTCGGTCTGAGCGAAGACACCTATTCGGTGAGCATTCCTTTGGGTGCTACCATCAATATGGCAGGTGCGGCGATCACCATTAATGTACTGACTTTGGCAGCGGCGCATACGCTGGGCATCGAGGTCAGCTTTGGCGCAGCCTTATTGCTTGCCATCGTTGGCAGCTTGTCAGCGTGCGGCGCTTCAGGCGTGGCAGGCGGCTCACTGCTGCTGATCCCACTTGCTTGCAGCCTGTTTAACATCCCAAATGACATCGCCATGCAAGTGGTTGCTATTGGCTTTATCATCGGTGTGGTACAAGACTCTGCTGAGACAGCGCTCAACTCATCGACCGATGTGCTATTCACCGCAGCGGCCGATCCGAAATTCGCGCATCGCGGCTGATGTGATTTTCTTAGAGCGCCCTAGGTTTTCCTAGGGCGCTTTTTTGCGCAGTTAAAAAAATTTTATGTAAAATTTGCCTAAATTTTAAACAATTTTTAAATTTAATTAATAAAATCAATATATTATAAAAATCGCCCAAAAATTTTCAATTTTTAAAAATAGTATACTATTTTTACTTGTTATTGACATAACAAGTAAAACAATCTCTGGTTAAAAATTTTGCCCAAGACGAGGACAGGTGCTATGACCAAAAAATCAGCCGTATATCAAGAATATCTGATTGCTCAAGATGCCAGCGGTAGCATCAAAGTGCTGCGTAAGTTTGACAATGTCAAAGCAAGCCTTCGAGCCATCGCTGATGAAGTGGGCTTTGAATACGATGATGCGTGGACGACTCGTCAATTTGGCACAAAACTTATCAAAGAATATGGCGAAAATGGCATCGCTCAGATTGGTGAATATGGTGTACAGGTGCTTGATAGCGGTAGCATTGAGAGCTTTCAGCTGTATGATAATACCAAAGCGGCACTGCGTGAAATCGCTGATTCGATTGGCTTTGAATATGACGATGGGTGGAATACTCGCCAATTTGGCTCAAAGCTGATTGATGCTTTGGCATAAATTGGCAGATAAATTTTTAGCAAACATCACAATAGGAAATCAATCATGAGTAAGAAAATTATCAAAGCACAAGTCACGGGCAAGCATCAAAACCGTACAGCACTTGGCATGATGACGGCTTTTGTCGCTATGCATCCATCAGTCAATACATCAACGCTCAAAGAGATGTTCACCACCAAAGATGTCTGCCCTGACGCAGGCATCAGTCAGCTATTTTATAGCAAAAGCGAAATCGAGCAAGAGCAAGCCAATGGCAACGAATGGTTCATCAATGATAATGCTTGCTTTACCAAAGATGGCGAATGGCTAACTTTGGGCAATGGTCGTAAGCTTGCGTTCAATAAAGTGTGGACAGCAAAAAGTCTAGAAAAACTACAAACTGCATTGGCGGACTATGGCATCACAGGTGAGGTCGGCACGGTGGATAAGTCGGCAGTAGCAGGCTTTGAGATTTGCTTTGAGTCTGTGGAAGTGCAAGTCACTGGTAAATTCCAAAACCGTACGGCGCTTGGCATGATGGCGGCGTATGTTGCACTAAATCCATCATTGACCGCAGAAGAGCTAAATGAACAATTCCCAATGAAAGAAATCTGGTGGTGTTTCAAAAAGTATGCTGACATTAAATGAAGCCATTATTGATGTAAAAAAAGGTTAAGTCGAAAGCTTTAAAATGGTTTTCAATCTTTTTTGAAAAATTACAACTCCTTCTAA